>CAZWOA010000048.1:0-23129 GCA_964635545.1 uncultured Marinilabiliaceae bacterium | reverse complement strand
CGAGCCATCTTCTCTACCTCCAATGAGGCATAGCCAAACTCCTCGGTTATAGTGCCAAGTATCAAGTAGATACCATCACCTCGAAAGGGATATGCTTTAAGTGATGGAGGGAAATGCACAGTATCGAAAAACTCACCTGTGGCATCTATAAAAGTGGCAAAATTCATAATTTCACGTTTCACTGTGCGCACATATTTAATGGTAACCAACTGCCCAAGCATCCTTACCTTACGTCCCACATTATCAATCATTTGACGTGATTTCATCTCACCCCTGAATTTTGTTTCCAGCACACCAAACTGACTACTGCTAACGGTAAAACCCAGTAATTCAATTTCATCGTAGGCATCTTCAATGGCATTACGGGTAAATTCAGGTAACTTAAACCTGCGTGAAGGCTGTGCAAACAGTTTGCGTGAATATTGAGGAACCTGCTTAGCGTTGTGCAACAGTAAATGCATCTGCCACAGCATATTGGGTTTGGGAATCATCAAAAAACGAAATGCACCCGAACGTATCAGCAATATCATCTGCTCGCGCTTGGCTCCCGTGCGGGATATAAAATCGTCCATATCATTAAACACTCCGCCTCTAATTCTCTCTACTTCAATACGTTTACCCATTTCAGCATCAAGATTCTGAATATGGATAAAACCAAGAAAAATATCTTTATCTGTTATCGACGTAAGATAACCACTACTATTGATGCAGGGCGGATTCACTGTTGCGCCCCATCGCCGTGCCTCGTTAACATAGAGCCATGTAGAGTAAAAACCGCCAAAATTATTAATTACCGCCACCATAAATTCCAGTGGGTAATGGGCTTTTAGATAGAGGCTCTGAAAACTCTCGACAGCATAGGATGCCGAGTGGGCCTTAGAGAACGAATAGCCGGCAAACGACTCGATCTGCCGCCACACCTCACGCGTAAGGTCATCGGGATATCCACGCTCGCGGCAATTACTGAAAAACTTATCTATAATACGCTGAAACTCTGCCTTCGACCTGAATTTACCACTCATTGCACGCCGCAGCACATCGGCATCGGCAAGGTCCAGACCCGCAAAGTGGTGACACACCTTGAGCACATCCTCCTGATAAACCATTACGCCATAAGTCTCCTCCAGCTGCTCCTTCATTACGGGGTGTAGATACTTAAATCCCTGCGGATGATGAAACCGCTGGATATACTGCCGCATCATGCCCGACTGAGCCACACCTGGTCGGATAATTGAACTTGCTGCCACCAGAGTAAGGTAATCGCTGCATCTCAGCTTCTTAAGCAGTCCGCGCATGGCAGGACTCTCAATGTAAAAGCAGCCTGTAGTCTCGCCCGTGGCAAGCATTTGGCGCACTTTGGCATCATTTTTAAACTCTTCGGTACGATGAATATCAACCACCTCACCCCTATTTTGCCGCACCAGCTCCACGCAATCTTTTATATGCCCTATGCCTCGCTGCGACAAAATATCGAGTTTTTCGAAACCAATAGCTTCGGCAGTGTACATATCCCACTGAGTGGTGGGCAACCCTTTGGGCGGCATATCGAGCGAGGTATATCTAAAAATAGGCTCTTCGGATATTATCACACCGCCGGCATGAATGGAGCGCACATTAGGAAAATCCTGCATCATACTTCCAATTTCAGCTATTTTTCGGCCAATGGCATCATTATTGGCAGAGATGCCCGTCTCCACAAGCTCATCAATCTCACCCTTGGGCAGCCCATACACCTTGCCCAGTTCGCGTATCACCGACCGCCCCTGAAAAGTATTGGTAGCCCCCAGCAATGCAGTATGCTCGCCACCATATTTCTCAAACAGATATTGGTGAATCCTGTCGCGTTCCTGCCACGAGAAATCCAGGTCGAAATCGGGCGGCGAAGTACGTTTGGGATTGAGGAATCGCTCGAAATAGAGATTCAGTTCAATAGGGTCAACATCAGTAATACCAAGGCAGTAGGCCACCACACTATTGGCACCGCTGCCACGCCCCACATGATAAATGCCACTACCCGAAGCATACTGCACAAGATTGTGAGTAATAAGGAAATAGGCCGAAAAACCCAGCGTATCTATAATGTGAAGCTCCTTAGCTATCCTCTCGCGCGCCACGGCATTTGATGAGCCATAACGACGCTCCATACCATCATTCGCCAGCCGGGAAAGTAGAAGCCTATCGGCATAACGGCTATCGGTGAACACCTGCTTATTTTTAACCGATTTGAAATCGAAATTAAAACTGCATTTTTCGGCAAGCACCTCTGCATTTCGCCATATCTGCGGATGATTTTCAAACGCCCTTTTAATGCGCTCCTGATTTACCATGACCTCATAATGGGCAGCACAATCGTCGGCCACAACCCTATTAAGCAAACAGTTCCGGTCGATAGCGCGCAAATGGTGGTGCAGCTCACGCCCCGCCTTACCGTCGAACGTAACCGGCTGCCATGCAATTAATTTATCCTGATGATGCCGAAGCGGAGAAGTGACAAGTTTATTGAGTTCGGTAACCCTTATTCCTATCAATTCATTAGCCTCCAACAGCTGATTTTCGGAAACCGGAAACGGGTAAACCACAGTGCAATGCTCCAATTCAGGAGCCTGTGCAGGCAATGGACTATTACAAAGATTATAGCTACTGAAGAAACGGTTAATCTCCTCAAAACCATCAACATTATGAGCCAAAATAGTATAGAGCGGCTTATTGTCATTTCTGATATCCATGCCTGCTATGGGGCGGATATTATTATCGATGCAAGCCTTAGCAAAATCGAACATCCCCGAGCAGTTATTTATATCAGTCAGCGCCAGCGTATCAACCCCAAGCCCTACAGCCTGTTGCACAAGTGCCTCGGGCGACATAGTGCCGTAACGGAGACTATAATATGAGTGACAATTGAGATACATTCTTAGCTTATTGATTATTTTCTAATCATTTTTGAGATTATAATATAATCAAAAACTATAGATATTATGTGTTTTCAAAGAAATATTGCACACATTTATATCGGAAAAAGATTTAGCTACGCTGAACTTCGGTTGTCACTATGTTACCATAACAGTTTTTCCCTTTATCATCACCACATAATGCCTAATTTCTGGATGCAACCAATAACAAATTAAAGCTACTATTAATCAATAACTTCATTAAAAATCAGCAAATTATACACTTCTAAAACTTAATCAATTCTAGCATTATCAGTCACATATACACACCTATGTTAAAGGAAAATGAATTGAATAAAAAAACTCTTACTTCAAAAAATTAATAGCAAATGCAAAATAAATTATATATTTGTATTATCACATAGCACGAAACCGTGCGAGGATAAACAGTAAATTAATAGTTTAACCAAAACAATTTCTATGAAATTAAGAACAATCCTGATTTTCGGGATTCTTGCATTATCGCAGCTCATGGCTGTGGCGCAAGATGGAAAATCACTGAAAAGGAAAGTGGCTATCGGGCGTTTTTCTAACGAGACCCAATATGCCAAAAGTGTATTCTACGACAAGAATAACGACCCCATGGGCAAGCAGGCGTCCGACATCTTATCTACAAGATTAGCCTCTACCGAAAAATTCATCTTCATTGAAAGACAGGATTTCGACAAGATTGTTCAAGAGATGAACACTGCCGGAACTGTTTCTAACCAGATTGGTGCCGATTACCTTATCATCGGTTCAATTACCGAATACGGACGTAAAACCATCGGTAACCAAAAAATGTTTTCCAACAGCAAAAAGCAGATTGTTGAAGCGGGAGTAAGCATCCGCTTGGTGGATGTATCTACAGGTATGATTATCTTCAGTGGTGAAGCCAAAGGTGAGGCTGAAGTAGAAGATAAAAAAGTACTTGGCCTTGGTACTACTGCCGATTTTGATGCTACCCTATCAGACAAAGCCATATCGGCGGCCATCAGCAAATTGGTTGAGAACATTGTAAACAAATGTATGGATAACACTTGGAAAGCTTATATACTAAGTGTTGAAGATGGAGCATACATTATATCGGGCGGTGCATCGCAAGGCATTGCAGCAGGTGATTCTTTCAGCATAGTAGAGCGTGGTCGTTCGGTAAAAAACCCACAAACAGGCCTAACGATTGAACTACCCGGCAAGACTGTTGGCAAACTAACCGTAGTGCAAACACTTGGAAGCACAATCCAGGATGAGATTTCTATTGCTACTCTGTCGGAAGGAACAATTTCGGAAGAGAATCTTTCAAATTATTACATTACTGACATTAAGTAATTAACCGATTTGACAATTGGCAAATCTTAAAAATAGAACAATGAAATATTTATTTATAAGCCTCTTGGCACTTTTGATGGTGGCGTGTAGTCCCCATCAATATAAAACCATGTCGTCGGGTAAAGATGACGTTAGTTTTGTAATCATCCTTACCGAAGGTGGTAGTTATTCACAAGGAGTAAACCTTATAGTTGATGATAATCAAACACATGCAGTAAATAAAGTTTACAAACAAAAAATGCAACGTAAAGCTCCTGTTTTCAAAGTGAGCCCGGGCAAGCACAACTTAAAAATCACCCAAAACGGTAACACAATATTTGATCAAAATGTAGTTATCGGCCTTCAGGAAACACGCAAAATTGTACTACCATGAGAAACATACTATTACTAATAGCAATAATGATTGCTACTGCTTCGTGCACTGTTCAACAGCCACTATACAACTATACTGGCTATGACGATGCAATATACCAATACACCAAGAACAAAGATGATAAATCGTTGGATCAACTTCTTAAGGTATATGATGAATTGATAACAAAAACAGGCTCTCGTCAAGTTCCACCTCCTGGACTATATGCCGATTATGGTTTCTTATTGATTCAAAAAGGAGAATTAATTAAAGGTAAAGAACTTCTTAAGATGGAGGCTTCACTATACCCTGAATCATCATATTTCGTAGGTTTAATATTAAAAAGAATAGAACAATGAAGCAACTTCTAATAGTAGTTTTAGCGTGCTGTGCATTCACTGCTTGTACAGTAACAAAACCGGCACTGAAACAAGAGACATATAAAAACTTATACGAAGAAAAACCTCTTTCTATATTAGTGATGCCTCCCATCAACAGAAGCACAAAAGTTGAAGCTAAAGAGTTTTTCTACAGTACTTTGGCAGCACCCATAGCACAAAAAGGCTATTATATTCTCCCTCCGGTATTAGCAATGGAGATACTGAAAGAGGAGAGTGCATACGACTCAGAGATGTTTGTTGATAATTCGGTAACACGCTTTGGTGAAATATTTGGCATTGATGCAATCCTATTTACCACAATTCACGACTGGTCGAAGTCAGCTATAGCAAGCAGGGTAAGAGTTAAGGTGGAATACACTCTAAAATCGACCAAAACCGACGAAATACTGTTCAACCGTATAGGTGAAGTAACCGTTAACACAAGTCAAAACAATACTGGAAGCTTACTTGCCAATGTTGTTAGCAGCGTAGTTTCCACTGCTTTAACTAAAGAGATCGTAGTTGGCCGCAAGTGTAACATGTACACCCTGAGCGATTTACCAGCAGGCAAATATGATGAACTCAACTTCGATAAAGATGGCGAACAAAACGCTGCTCCAAGAGAGTTCTCTATAACGCTTCAAAAATAAAATATGTAACATTGAATTCGCCCGATTCAATGCAAAATTTTTAAAACATAATGCCTGCCCATCTTTATAGAGGGCAGGCATTATTATTTAATACGAAACGTAATTATTATTAAGACCAAATTTTTATCGTATAATGCCGATGTGATAGCCGTTTATATCAATGCAATTGGTATATTACGGATATCCAATCGGTATAGGAGGCATTTCGCCATTTACATCAAAAACTATCAGACTTATATTCTTTGCTTTTACAAATTGGAATATTATTTCTGACATCTCGTTGGAACAACAACTATTATATCACTCATATCCAATAACATTACATTACTTGTCATTAAAATAATTAACCACATATTTGGTAAAACAGAAAAGAATTATCAAATTTGAATCTATAAAATGAATTTATGTTTCTATTAGGCTCACTTTCGTCTCTTACGCCCTATGTGGTGATGATGCTCGCCTATCTGTTTTTGTTTGTGGCCGGTGGCAACGCAAGCAACACACAGATTGATGAAGCCTCGCTACTCGCCAGTAATAGTGACTCCCACATAATTTATGAGGGAAACAGTAGCGAAATCAGCCTATCTACCGATTATCAATACCAATATGCACCACTCTGTGATGTGGTTCAATCTCAGACACAATCGGTAACGCCGCCCGATAATTTTGTAATTTGGGAGTTTGGTTGCACAGCATGCCTGGCAACATCTAAAGCATTTATCAGATTTTCATTCTCACTTCCCCCTCCACACCTTCAGTTTGCCTAAACAGTAGGCTACATTACACATTTTACTGCTTTATGATTTTTTATATTTAGAGACATCACCATTCATACTAGGTTGATCTAAATTAAGTATCATACATAGTAAAAATCAGTATAAACACCAAAGACATTTTCTACAAAAATCAATATGTTCAAAAGAATAGATAATCTACTTATTTTACTGTTTACTATCAATTTATATGCATCAGCAACAGTTAAACATGATGGAGACGATGGCTACGGAGTTATTGACACTACCGTGGCAAGGAACATAATGCTTACCGAAGTTGCTATTAATGGCAGTAAAGAACCACTAATGCTCAGGCAGTTACCTTCATCAATCACTATTCTGGGGAAGCGACATATCGACGACAACCGGCCTCAGTCGTTACGCGACATATCGTCGGTTACTCCCAATCTCTTCATGCCCGATTACGGTTCGAAACTTACCGCTCCAATCTATATCAGGGGTATTGGATCACGTATAAATTCTCCATCGGTAGGACTTTATGTCGATAACGTTCCATATTTTGAAAAATCGGCTTTCGATTTCGATTTCTTCGACGTGGAGCGGATAGAAGTTCTTCGCGGCCCACAAGGCACGCTCTATGGTCGCAACACCATGGCTGGCACAATACTTATCCAGACACGATCGCCGTTCGATAAACCCGGACTTGTGGTAAGATCCACTGCTGGAAACTACGGGGTTTATGAGGGCAATATTGGATGGTACAATACTGTTAATGACCGCTTTGGCTATTCACTGTCGATAAACTACAAACATCATGACGGATATTACCGCAATCAGTTTATCAATTCCAAGGTTGATAAACTTGACTCGTGGAGTGCACGCAACAAAATGATTTGGAATATAAATAACCACCTTACAATAGAAAATATTGCATCGTTTGAAAATAGCGAACAGGGAGGTTATCCATATTCGATTTTCGATAGCTCAACAGGCAAAACCATGCCTATCAATTACGACCGTTACAGCTTTTACAATCGCAAGTTATTCTCCGATGCACTGGTAGTGCGCTGGAAAAAAGAGTGGTTTGAACTAACTTCCAACACATCATTACAGTATTTGGATGATGCTCAACACATCGATCAGGATTTCATGGTACTCAATAGCGATCAACAACTCGACTATTTTGTCGTTCAAAAACAACGGCAGAACATGATTTCGCAAGAAGTAGTTTTACGCTCACGTGGTGATGGCCGATATAAGTGGGTGGGAGGTGTTTATGGTTTTGCGCAAGGCCTTAAAACCAATGTGGTGGTTGACGACTTTGCAAAATATACCCAAACCGACAAAGACAACGATATCACATCCTTTGGCGGGGCAATTTTTCATCAATCATTTTTCCAGCTATTTCCAAAGCTGACCGTGGGTGTGGGGCTTCGATTGGATGTAGAGAAGGCAGAGTTGCATCATAAACAGAAAGCAGGAACTCAGAACTCGGTAACGCTTACAAATGACACCATTTATCCTACACTCAACTCGCACGAACTGATGCCACGATTCTCAATCTCATATCAACTCAGCAACGGTAATATTTATGCAGTTGCTGCGAAAGGATACAAAACAGGAGGCTTCAACTCTATTGTAGAACGGCCAGAAGATCTTCGTTTCGACTCGGAAAACAGCTGGAATTATGAGATAGGCTATAAGTTTACGGCAATTAACAACTTCGTAACTGGCGATATGGCTATGTTTTATATCGACTGGAGACATCAGCAAATATATCAGACGGTGCCAAGCGGACGCGGTTCGATGATTAAGAATGCAGGACATTCGCGTAGCCGAGGCATTGAAGTATCGTTGTCGTCAAGATCGGTTGCTGGATTTGATTTCCACCTAAGCTACGGATTTACCGATGCTGTTTTTACCAAATACGAACAGGATGAAAAAAATATCTTCAACGATAATGTGATTCCTTATGCACCAAAAAACACAGTGATGGTACAGGCAAATAAAAATATCGACCTTAAAGGATTTGCAAGCATCGACCATCTTCGTATCAATGCAACATATCGAGGTGCGGGGCGGATATATTGGAACGAATCAAATAACAATTACCAGAGCTATTACGGCCTTTTTGACGCTTCGGTTACGGCAAATATTAAATCATTTAAAGTAGGCTTATGGGGTAAAAATATTTTTAAAGAGTCGTATCACGCTTTTTTATTTACTGCGCTTAACCGCAACTATGTGCAGCAGGGACAACCGCAAACTGTAGGCATAACAATTGAATATCAATTAAGTAAACATTAAATTACAATCCACAAACCACATTATCGAACAATAAAAATGCGTAAATTACAATCATCAAAATACTACACCCTTTTCTGTCTTTACATCGCCCAGTCGATTCCCATGAGTTTTTTTTCTACGGTGTTGCCGGTGATAATGCGTCAAGAGAACTATTCATTGCAATCAATAGGGTTGCTTCAGCTGATAAAACTACCGTGGATATTCAAATTTCTTTGGGCTCCCATTGTCGATAATAATTCGCGAGGCACAGCCGATCTAAAGCGGTGGATTATCATTTCTGAACTTTTCTATGCAGCGGTGATAATCGGCATTGGACTATTGAAAATAGAGACTGATATTACCTTGATTATAAGCCTGATGATAGTTGCATTTATTGCATCCGGAACCCAAGATATTGCCACAGATACCTATGCAATGATGATACTCGACAAAAAAAACCGATCTCTTGGCAACAGTATGCAATCGGCAGGCTCTTTTCTTGGCACATTGATGGGTACCGGCGTGCTTCTCATCACCTTCTACTATCTTGGCTGGAAGATGCTTATGATGGCACTGGCACTGCTGGTTCTGCTGGCAATTATCCCCCTCTTTCGGTCGCGTGGTTCTGAAATAGAAAAACCAGTAAAGAAAAGGGTGCGGCTGTCCGATATACCTAAATTTTTCAAACATAAAAGAGCTGTCAGCCATGTTTTAGTCCTTGTCACCTACTATTCAGCAATAATTGTTGTGTTGTCATTATTAAAATCTTATATGGTAGATAACGGCTATTCAGTTAAAGAGATAGGGCTTATTTCGGGTGTTGTAGGGGCTTTCTCTGGTATGGCAGCCTCATTCGTAGCGGGAATCGTGGTACGTCGATTAGGATTATTAAGATCTCTTACAATATTTTTGATGCTAATAGCAATAGCAATAATCTATTTCCTAACTCTTTCGTTCTTCACACCACAGGCTGTACACATCGTTATTGGCGTGATACTTCTTTGGTGTAGCTATGGTTTCGCATCAGTGGCTATTTACACTTTTGCCATGAACTTTGTGCGAAGCGGATCGGAAGGCACCGACTTCACTCTCCAGATTGTGCTTACACACCTATCGGGCATGATAATTGCGATTGCCAGCGGACGTATTGGCGATGTGGGAGGCTACAGTGCCGCATTTGCCACAGCATTAGCATTATGTGTCGTTGCTGCCATATCGTTGCGCATATACGCAGTAAAATCGAAACGATACGCCACCGAAAACCCAAATATCAACATCGAATAAATTACAGTTTCATGCACAATATCGAACAGTTATTAGCAAAATATAATATGATGGTGCCCCGATACACCAGCTACCCTCCTGCCAATTTTTTCACCGAATCTTTTTCCGATTCCGACTATATCCAGCTCATTGCGAATGAAGATACTACAGCTACGTTTGCTCTCTATTTCCACATACCATTCTGCGAAAAAATATGTTTCTACTGCGGATGCAATAAATGTTCGTTGGGGCGTGGAAGTCAGGTTGAACCATACCTGGCTGCCATCAAAAAAGAGATGCAAATGGTTACGGCACGGTGCGATACAAGAATTAAAGTTAGTGAAATACATTTCGGTGGAGGAACCCCCAATACTTTAACTATCAATCTCATGACTGAGTTGATGGATTATATCCGTTCGACATTTGATGTGGCTCCTACAGCCGAAATAGCCATCGAATGTCATCCGGGATACCTATCCCAGCCATATCTCGATGCCTTGCTTAGATGCGGTTTCACAAGGTTCAGCCTAGGAATACAAGATTTTGACACGGCCATTTTGAAGGCAGTAAACCGCATTCCATCGGCTTTACCGGTAAAATGGATGACCGACTACCTGAAATCTCAAAATCAAAACGTGACCGTTAACCTCGATTTCATATACGGACTTCCCGGGCAAACAGTTGACAGCTTCGCCGATTCGATAGTTAAGGCCATAGAAATACATCCCGATAGGATGGTAACTTTTTCATACGCCCATGTTCCGTGGATGAAAAAAAACCAAACTGCGATAGACGAAAGTACACTACCTTCAGCCGAGGTGAAGACTCGGATATTTGAAAAAGCACGCGAAATGTTGCTACAATCAGGCTATAACCTCTTGGGAATGGACCATTTCGTACTGCCTGGGGATTCGCTTTACCATGCATTTCGTAATAAGGCATTACACCGTAATTTTCAAGGTTATTGCACCACCAGTGATTCAGTCTTGGCATTTGGATCATCATCAATAAGTCAACTTAAAGGTGGTTATGTTCAGAACTTAAAGGATGTAACCCAGTACATTAGCAAAATAGAGTTGGGCGAACTACCGGTTGAGCGTGGATTGGTAATTACACCCGAACAACGATTGGTGGGTGCGGCCATTGAGCAGATAATGTGCAACTATGGCATTGATTGGCAGCTGCTGGCAAAACAGACCAGTTGCAGCATAAATAGCATAAAAGAGGCATGTGGCATTACTCCATCCCTTTTTACCGATTTCGAGCAAGATGGTTTGCTTATTTGCAACCACGACAGTATCAATGCTACCAAAACCGGCGAATTGTTCATTCGTAATATTGCTGCACGCATGGATCCTTTAATGAAAAATAGTGACAAACGATACTCAAAATTGGCTTAACATATAATTCTTAAATCCATTAAAGTTAAAAAATAATCCCATGAAGCATATATCAACCAAAGTAGTAATAGTTGGTGGCGGATTAACCGGACTAACCGTTGGTTATTATCTGAAGAAAGCAGGCATACCATTTGTCATTATAGAGAAACAAAATCATATAGGAGGTGTTATAAGTACTATTTCAGAAGATGGATTTACCTACGAAACAGGCCCCAATACAGGAGTATTGAACAATAATGAGATTATGAATCTATTCGATTCACTTAAAGATAGATGCACTCTTAGCGTGGCACGCCGAGAAGCCAACAAAAGATATATTTATTTCAGAAACCAGTGGCAGGCGTTACCATCAGGATTAAAGCAAGGTATTTCCACGCCATTGTTCACCTGGAACGACAAGCTGCGGCTACTGGTAGAGCCATTTCGTCGAAAAGGTAAAGACCCCAACGAGACTTTGTCGGAAATGGTTAAACGAAGGATGGGACAAAGCTTTCTCGACAATGCTGTCGATCCGTTTATTTCGGGTATATATGCCGGCGATCCATCGCAACTCATTACCCGTCACGCACTTCCCAAATTATATAAACTCGAACAGGATTATGGCAGTTTTATTGGTGGTGCGATACGCAAGAAAACCGAAAGGACAAGTGAGCCTAATAAATTCACCAAGGAAGTTTTCAGTTGTACTAATGGTCTGCAGTCGCTCACCGACGGAATGTACGAATTTATCGGAAACAGTTCAGTTCTATTAAATTGCAGTCGTGTTATTGTCGATAAGAGTGACAATAGCTTTTCAACATCATTAAATTGTGGTGACGGACAGATGGAAATTAAATCTTCCTTTGTGGTGATGGCCACCAATGCACCCACACTTTCTGAATCGTTGGCTTTTATCGATCAAAAACTTAAAGACTCTATAGAAACCATGATTTATGCACCTGTAGTGCTTGCCGTGGCAGGGTTCAAGCATTGGGATGGAATGCCACTGGATGCTTTTGGCGGACTAATACCATCTAAAGCAGACAAAAAGGTACTTGGCGTACTGTTTCCTTCGGCTATTTTTGCCAATAGAGCACCCAAGGAAGGAGCTCTGCTATCTATATTTTTAGGTGGAATTCGTTATCCCAACCTTGTTGACAAATCGGATGAAACAATACGAAAATTGGTTGTCAATGAGTTAAAGATACTTATGAAAATGGATAGTTTTGAACCAGACTTATTTAAAATATTCCGCCACAAAAAGGCAATTCCGCAGTATGATATCTCTATGGACAATAGATTGTACCTTATAGGGCAGCTAGAAGAAAATAATTCAGGATTGTTCATAGGAGGCAACATTAGAGATGGAATAGGAATGTCTGACAGAATCAAACAGGCGGTCAATATTGCCAACCAAATTATTAAGCAACGATGAGAAACATACTATTATTGATTAATACAGGATCACCCGACCATCACGACAAAAAATCGGCAAGGAGGTATCTACGTCAGTTTTTGAGCGATAAGCGAGTTATTCAGATGCCGGCAATATTCAGGTTTCTGCTTGTGAATATGATAATTGTGCCATTCCGAGCCGCAAAATCATCCGCACTATACCGCAGGCTATGGACCGATGATGGAGCACCGCTGAAGAACCATACAGTAAAACTGGTTGAAACGATAAACAGCACACACAGCCAATTCTACGCCACCTATGCCGCAATGCGCTACGGAAATCCATCAATAGAGAGCATATTAGAGATTATTGAAAGTCAAAATCCTGATAAGATAACAGTCATGCCACTCTACCCCCACTACACCGCCGCTAGCACCGGCACTGCAATTGCGGAGGTAAACCGATGTATATCGAAATGGAAAACCAAACCGATTATAAATTTCATTACTGAATTTTATGCCCACCACAGGTTTTTAGACCTTTTTGCCGATAATATAAGAAAGTACAATCCGCACTCCTACGACCATATAATATTTTCGTATCATGGATTACCTTTAAAAAACATCAAAAACGACGATAAAGAACTTATTGAAAACAACATATCGCTCAACTATACCGATTCATGCCATGAAACGACACGCCTGTTGGTAGAGAAGTTAAATCTTGATACCGACACATACACATCATCATTCCAATCGCGCATGAGCAAGAGGTGGCTCACACCCTTCACCGACAGCATAATAGCCTCGCTGGCTCACAAAGGGGCGAAACGAATATTGGTGATTGCACCATCGTTTGTGGCCGATTGCTTGGAAACAACCGTAGAGATAGAACAAGATTACAGCGCATTATTTAAAAAACTAGGAGGCGAAAAACTTACGCTGGTTCACAGTCTTAACCACTCTGCACGGTGGGCAGATGCGGTGGTGGAGATAGCAATGCGCAGTAAGAAAGAAGAAACTTTAAATACCTACTCACATAACAATGCATATACGATTCGCTAAATGCTGAAAATATTAGGAAGAGTATGCGTTATTTCTTTTTCAAAAACTCCAATAATTCATCTACATTAGAATTTAAAGTTCTTAAATTTGATCTTATTACAATTTCCGGTAACGGTTCCTCATGTGTTTGAAACACAATAGGTCTAAGCGTGTCCTTACCACTCCAAACTTCATGTCCTCCCTTAGTTCTAATATGTTTTAGACCCTTATAGGTAAGAAACAGTTTAAACTGCTTTATCGTTATGTTTGACACACGTCCCATTTACGCCGGAATAGCAACTAAACGATCATACTTAGTAAATGGATAGTTATTAATAATTTCTGTAAAACTCTCATTTGTAGCAATTAAATCACTAATAAGAGGCGGTGTGAACGGTTTATTTTTGCTTTTCCCGGTTTTCCATCCTAACCGCTGCAGATCTGCTATAAGCGTATTTTTATTAGTTGTATATGTGAAATATTCATTCATTACGGTTGTAAATGAATTTTCGGCAGCTTCAGGTGTTTTACCATAGCCGGTCAAGTCTAAGGCAGGGCAATAAAGCACATAAAAACCATTATCTATAAATGAAAAAAACGGAAGTTCCAGTATAATAGTCATTTGCTTACCTTCCCACTTTGCTGAAACATTACCTTTATTTGCCATGTTTTTATTTCAAAACTATGAAATATAAGCTAAACAAGCAATAGCAACCTGCATTGGGGCTGCTGTTTTTTTACATAACCACTCTGCACGTTGGGCTGATGCGGTGGTGGAGATAGCAATGAAAAAAGCTGCCTTAAAACAAGACAGCCTTTTAATTAACACACATTCAACTTAGTATTTTCAATTTTTGGTTCTCAGATATTCGGCAGCACTTAGGGCAGCCACGGTACCTTCGGCTACTGCGGTGGTAATCTGTCTGTAGCGCTTGGCGATGCCATCGCCGGCAGCAAACACCCCTGGAGTGCTGGTATTCATCAACGCATCGGTAATTATTTCGCCACGCTCATTAAGTTTTACCGAGTCCTTAAGAGATGCAGTATTGGGTACATAACCTATAAACACAAAAACTCCATCAGTTTCAATATCAGATACTTCACCAGTTTTCACATTCTCTATACGAACCTTCTCAAGAGTGCCATTACCAACATACTCTCTTGGTTCTGAAGACATTATGAAATTTATCTTCGGATTTTTCGTTGCCTCATCTATGGCATGCTCAAAGGCCTGAAAATGGTCGAACTGATGCACAATGGTAACCTGCGATGCAAAATTGGTTAGCGTAACAGCCTCTTCAAGAGCAGAATTACCGCCACCCACAACCACCAATCGTTTATCCTTAAAGAAATCGCCATCACAGGTTGCGCAATACGACACACCTTTGCCTTCATACTCCCTTTCACCGGGAATACCAAGCGAACGAGGCTTACCTCCGGTAGCAAGTATCACCGTTCGAGCCTTAAACACCCTGCCATCATCAACCTCAACTTCTTTAATATCAGACTCAAGACTATAACGCATAATTTTGATACTGGTACGTATGGTGGCTCCAAAATCCTTGGCTTGCTTCCTCATACGGTTCACAAGTTCATAGCCCTTAATGGTCTCTACACCAGGGTAATTGGCAATTTCGTTGGTGAGTACCATCTGGCCGCCCACCACGCCTTCGTTAAGAATAAGAGTATCGAGTTTGGCGCGCGACGAGTAAATCCCGGCAGTTAATCCGGCAGCACCGGCACCAAGTATCATCACGTCGTATATTTTTTCCATATTGTCAAAAGGATTAAATAAAAACCGGCTCGTAAAAACCGGTTTTTAACGTCATTAAAAATCATCAAGAAAGGTATGCATCCAAAATCGACACAATTTGTTGTCGGCTCTGAATACTTGTGGTGGCCTTCGCCACTTTGCCATTTTTGTAATACATAGTAAACGGAAGTCCCATAAAGTTGCGACACTCAGGAGCATTACGAATAATTGCCGCCTCGGGATTATCGAACGCCATGGAGTAGAATTTTATGTTAGGACGCTCTTCTTCAAGCTCTTCCATAACATCATATACGGGTATGCACATTGGGCCCATACGACCTGCACATACCATTACATTCTCATTCTCGCTCAGAATCTTCTCAAGTTGAGCTGCAGTTTGAATCTCCTCTACAGCAGTTGCCAAATAGTTCATAGTTATTATTTTTATTGTTATTTTTTCTTTTTTCTGATATTACAAAGGTAGGTGGGCAATCAGTTATATTCAAAAATTATGGGCTGACATAGTTTAATGCCACAACTGAATTTTGATAGTTTTTTTACTGTCGGATGACAGTTTTAAGTTAAAGAGCTATATTTGAAGTTGTGCAAAACAGATTACAATGAGCAATTCAACAATACCTACCGATGGCTGCGAGCGCATAGCGGCCTGCTTTCACGACCTCAAGCCGGCCGAGCTTCAGTTTATCAACAACAATAAAACTGAGGTATCGTACCTGGTAGGCGAAACCATATTTAAGCAGGAGGCCTTTGCTCCTCACGTTCTGCTTATTCTCGAAGGTCTTGTTAAGATATATCTGCAAACAGGTGCCGACAAGCAAATCAACCTATTTTTACAAAAGGAGGGCGATTTTTTGGCGTTTCCGGCGGTATTTGGTGAAACAGTACACCGTTACTCGGCCGTGGCACTCACCGATGCCAAAATATGCATGATGGATAAAGAGAGCATGAGGCAGATATTGCTTCAAAACCCCGATTTTGCAATGCGCATCACATCGCGCAACTGCCGTAACGAGAAGCAGTACCTAAGCATTATTCACAACATAACCTACCGGCAAATGCGCGGCAAACTCGCCTCTGCCCTACTCTACCTTAGCAGTGACGATTTGGGCAATCAGAATATTTTCAGGTTTCTAACCCGCCAGGATTTGGCAAACTTTGCATCAATAGCCACCGAGAGCGCCATAAAATTCTTGAAAGAATTTGAAAAAGAGGGCATTATAATGCTTGATGGCAAGGACATAAAAATAACCGACCGCAAAAGGCTGGAGGAGCTGGAGAGGATAGGGTAGGAATAATGGAGGATTGAGGATTGAGTGTAGAAATTTTCTGGAATGTTCTTTTTATCAAAGTAAGCAATCAACCACCACTAACCCCAAAAAAGGAGATAGATATTTTAAATAGCCTCAATGATGTTTTGGAAGATGATGAAGATGAAAAATATGCCTAAATGACATTTAACCACCTGAAAAAATAGCTACATGGCATTTGAAATATGGGATGTGGTATAGGTACCCGCATTTCCAAATCAGGAGAATAAAAATTTATCTACTACCCGACCTTGTGTTATCATAGATGACCTAGGTGACCAGATAATAATTTGTCCTGTGACGAAACAGATTAATAAAGCCAAGAATTACAATTATTGTTTTATCGTTAAAAAAGTATAGGCTTCACAAAAAAAATGGTGAATGTCCACAAATAATCATAGATAAGATTGAGGAGTTATTGGCTAAAAAAAATTTATTAAAACCGTAAGTCCATATACCCCGCAGCCCTATAAAGTGATCCTGCCCCATACTGTTTCCTTATTTTATCCATCGCCATATATAGGCGTATCTGCTCGGGCGTATTTTCAAAGAGGCTTAACTGCTGCGCACCACTCACAAGGCTGCTAAGTCGTATGCCCACAAGGCGCACCAGCATACGCCTGTTATAAAGCCGTCCAAAAAGATTGCGCACACTCTCTATTATGGTATGGTCGAAGGCCGTATAAGCCACTTTTTGTTGCATTGTGTGAGTATCAAAATTGGCATATCGCACCTTTACGGTTATGCAGGCGGTGAGTTTTTGCTGCTGCCTCAATTCAAAGGCCAGCTTCTCGGCCATGCCTGTTAGTATGTCGGTGAGCATACGCACATCGGTGGTGTCGTGCTCAAATGTACGTTCGCTGCTCATCGATTTCTGTTCGCGATAGCTCTCCACCGGCGTTGGATCTATGCCGTTAGCCTTGCGCCATATATCAATACCGTTTTTGCCCAGCACACTCTGTATCATTTCGGGCGGTATGCATCTCAGCGTCTCAATTTTCTCGATGCCCATGGATCGCAGTAGCTGGTAACTCTTATGGCCCAGCATAGGTATTTTACGTATCGACAGTGGATTGAGAAACGCCTGAACCGAAGGCTGCATCACCTCCCTCTCACCGCATGGCTTAGCCTCGCCGGTGGCAATCTTCGACACGGTTTTATTCACCGAATGCCCCATAGATATAGGCAGCCCAGTCTCCCTAATGATGGTTTGCCGCAACTCATGTGCCCATTTCTGGCAGCCATAGAACCTATCCATGCCTGTGAGGTCGAGATAATGCTCATCTATGGATGCCTTCTCATACACTGGAGCCCGCTCGGCAATAATATCGGTTACTATATGCGAATATTTACTGTATGTCTCCATATCGCCGCGTATATACACCGCATCGGCACACAGCTGGCGCGCCATGCGCATGGGCATTGCCGAGTGAACCCCGAAACGCCTCGCCTCATAGCTGCATGCCGATACAACACCACGCTCCGACGTGCCGCCTATTATGACAGGTTTGCCATTCAGTGCACTATTCTGAAGACGCTCCACCGACACAAAAAATGTATCTAAATCGAGATGTACGATATGACGATTGCTGTTTTCCATTTTTTTATTTCTGATGCTATTGCATTATTCAACCTAAAACAGTAAATTTGATTAGATTTTAAACAACTTTACGATTATAAGTTAATCAAAAACAATATAAACCGAAAGGTTTACATCAAAAAATATTTATCAATAAGGATAAACAGAATACAAAATTGAGCTAACGAATTAGATTAAAGAGACATGTACTTCAGCGACAACATTAAATATTTACGTAAACGGCGAGGGCGCACTCAGGATGAAATTGCAACATCACTCGACATGAAACGCTCTACCCTGAGCGGCTACGAGAATAAAGTGGCACAACCGGGAATACAGGCACTTGTGCAGTTCTCCGACTACTTTAATATTGCCATCGACACCCTGGTGAAGGTTAATCTACAGTCGCTCCCCGAGAGCCAGATGCGCCAACTGGAGGGCGGCTTCGACGTATATCTGAAGGGCACCAACCTGCGCGTGCTGGTTTCTACGGTTGATGCCGCCAATCACGACAATATAGAGTTAGTGCCCGAGCGAGCCAAAGCGGGTTATGCAACCGGCTATGCCGACAGGGAATATATCGACGAACTGCCTGTGTTCCAGCTTCCATTTCTTGCATCGGGTAAAAAATACCGCACTTTTCATATATCGGGCGATTCGATGCTGCCAATACCTGATGGAGCGTGGGTTACGGGTTCATACGTGCAAAACTGGCTTCACCTTAAAAATGGCGATGCCTGCATTGTGGTTACCCTCAACGATGGCGTAGTATTCAAAACCATAGAGAACCATCTGGAACAGAAACAGTTACTAACACTACACTCTCTCAATACAATATACCCTCCATACACAATGCCAATGGAAGAGATACGCGAAATATGGCGCTTCGAACACTATATATCGCCACAAATGCCCGAGCCCGAAGGTGATATTGAGCTGGTGAAACGCGGAATATCTAAAATACAGAGTGAAGTGAGTATAATAAAAGAGATGCTAAACGATGGGAAATAAACAAAATTATGAGAAGATTGACAGACAAACACATAGCTAAGAAAGAGGTTCAATAGCACGAAGTGCTTAACCATGCATAACCCTGTACACGGCAGTGTGCAGGGTAACATATAAAGCCAGTTTACAGCCCGGATGGGCTGAACTAAAATCAACAGCAAGTTAACAGGGATTAAAAATCCGGTAGCCAACAACCCCTCATTGCAAATGAGGGGGAGAATAAGGTTTTATAAACACCCCAAATATTTGTTTCTTAATCAGGAAACCATTATATTTGTTACAACATTATATCCAGATGGATGAATACAAGTTTCGTATCGAGTTTTTAGAAGAGGTAAAGCTCTTTTTGGATAATCTCGATGAAAAGACAAGAAGTAAAATCATTTACAATATATGGAAAGCCCGACAATTTAATGATGACGAGCTTTTCAAAAAGTTGCAAAATGAAATTTGGGAGTTCAGAACCAAATTTAACAAAAGTTATTACAGGCTATTTGCTTTTTGGGATAAAACAAACAATCTAGACACAGTTGTAATATCTACACATGGTATTATAAAAAAAACGGGTAAAATATCACAAAAAGAAATAGACAGAGCTGAGCTTTTACGAAAAGATTACTTCAATAACAAAAACAAAAAAGATGAAAACATATAGCTTAGAAGAATTAACCGATCAATATATCGGCAAAATAGGAACGAAAGAAAGAGATCAGTTTGAAAACGAGCTACGCCTTGACTTACTTGGCAAAGCAATAAAACAAGCGAGAAAAGAGATGAAACTAACACAAGAAGATCTAGGGAAGCTCGTTGGTGTAAAAAAAGCACAGATTTCAAAAATAGAAAATAGTGTAACAGATGCAAGATTTACAACTATATTAAAAGTATTTGAAGCATTAGGTGCTCAAGTACATTTTAGTATAGAATTCAACAATAAAGAATTTGCATATTAACATAAACAAATCCAACCCCATTTGCTGAATTTTCATTACTTTTAGGCTGTTTTAAAATTTCACAGCAGATAAGTTATGCAATTACGTCCCATAATGTTTGCAGGCACTTGCTCCGATGCCGGAAAGAGCGTTATCAATGCCGCTTTTTGTCGCATTCTAAAGCAGGATGGATATAAGCCTGCACCATTTAAAGCACAGAATATGTCGCTCAACAGTTATGTAAGTCCCGAAGGGCTAGAGCTGGGGCGCGCCCAGGCTGTGCAGGCCGAAGCGTGCGGCATACCGTGCCGTGCCGAGATGAATCCAGTGCTGCTAAAGCCTTCGGGCGAGATGACATCGCAGGTGATATTGCTTGGTAAGCCTATTGGCAACCAGACGGCAAGGGAGTATTTTGCAGGTAGCGGTCATAACTTCTTCTTTGACAAGGCATTTGAAGCATTCCAGACACTATCCCGAAAGTACTCGCCCATAGTGCTCGAAGGAGCCGGGTCGGTTTCGGAACTCAACCTGCGTGAGCGCGATATTGTGAACATGCGCATGGCCAAACGCACAGGAGCCGCAGTATATCTCATATCCGACATTGACCGTGGTGGCGTGTTTGCCAGCGTGTATGGCTCGGTGATGCTACTGCCCGAAGATGAACGCAAACTTATTAAAGGCATAATAATCAATAAGTTCCGTGGCAACATGGAACTATTCGACGAGGGCCGTAAAATATTGAAAGACATAACCGGCATTCCGGTTGTGGGCGTAATACCCTATTTCAAAGATATTTATATTGAAGATGAAGATTCGGTAGTGCTTGCCAAGAAGAACAGAACTGCCGTGGCCGGCAAAGTAAATATTGGCGTGGTATTGCTTAATCAGATATCCAACTTCACCGATTTTGCAGCTTTTGAGTTCGACAGCAGGGTAAATCTATTCTTCTCACGATTGGCAGCCGAACTTGAGAAGGCCGATGTGATAATATTACCAGGCTCTAAAAATACTGTGGCCGACCTCAACTCGCTTCACAATGACGGACTGGCAGCCAAAATAGTGGAATGGCACAAAGCAGGCAAAGCCATAATAGGCATCTGTGGTGGCTTTCAGATGATGGGCCTATCGGTGGCCGATCCGCATCACATAGAGGGTTCTGCCGATGAAGCACAAGGACTTGGCATACTGCCCTGCCACACTGTAATGACATCAGAAAAGAGAACCGAACAGACCACATTCCGCTTTAGAGATTATCCACAGCTATGCAATGGCTACGAGATACACATGGGGCGCACCGAAACTGCAGGCAACACAGCAACACTCAACACTACCGAAGACGGCACCAACGAAGGTGTGATGCTTAATGGCAAGTGCTGGGGAACCTATATGCACGGTATTTTCGATAATCAATGCGTGGTTAATGATATTGTAAATCAGTTTACCAATGAGCGTGTGCCCGAGTTTGACTATCATAAATTTAAGGATGAGCAGTACAATAAACTTGCCAGCCACGTGAGGCAACATCTGGATGTAGAAGCCATGTATGCTGTAATGAAAGGTGAAGAAAATGCATAATCACACCTTCTCGCATGGCGACGACGGTTATAAATATGCCACCAGCATAGTTGCCGACTTCAGCTCTAATGTGTGGATGGGCGGACCGCCGGATGCACTGCTTGAACATTTGGCAGCAAAAATGGATATCATTGGTAAATATCCGCAACTTCATGCCGAATCACTCACCGAAGACTACGCCCACGCACACAAATGCAAGCTTTCGCAGGTTTTAGTGACCAATGGAACCGCTGAAGCCATATTCCTTATTGCCCAATATTTCAGAGGTAGCCGGAGCACCATCGCAATTCCGTCATTCAGCGAATATGAACACGCATGCACCATTTATGGACACAACATAAGCTATGTGGGCATTGACAGTATTTCAGAAAACATCATCACAGAGCCGGGTTTATTCTGGCTTTGCAACCCCAATAACCCTACAGGGCACTGTTTTGATAGCAGTTTAATAGCAGAATTGGCAAAAGCCAATCCGCAAACAGTTTTTATTATTGATGAGGCATATATCGAATTGTGCATTGCAGGAAGTTCGGCTACAGATTATATAAATTACACTGAGAATATTATCGTGCTACGCTCTATGACAAAGCACTTTACCATTCCGGGGCTAAGGTTGGGCTACATTGTGGGAAGCGAAAAACTTATCAGTGGAATAGCAACTTTTCAGCCGCCATGGAGTGTTAATTCATTGGCTATAGAGTCAGGTCACTTCCTACTAAACCACTACAAATCAAATAGTATCAACACTACGGCATGGATAGCTGATGCAAAAGAGCTGGCGCAATCACTTAGTAGCATCACAGGCTGGGCGGCAATGCCGTCATCAACAGCCTATTTTCTGATGAAGACAACCATACCATCAGCAAAAATCAAAAGCTATTTAATAGAGAATCATGGTATTCTCATTCGCGACGCCTCCAATTTCAGAGGGTTAGACGATTTTCATATCAGAATTTGCAGTCAGAGTAAAGAGAAAAATAAATTTTTGCTTGATGCGGTTTTAGCTGATAGCCTTTAGCTAATAGCCGATAGCCGCTCTCATCCTTGTTTTTAACGAGGATGCAGTGGTTTCCTGCATTTGTAATGCATTTAAAAGCCCGCTGGTTTTTAGCTGATAGCCTTTAGCTAATAACCAGTAGCCGATAGCTGGTAGCTAATAGCTAATAGCTGATAGCTAATAGCTAACAGCTGATAGCCTTTAGCCAACAACCAATCTCC
>CAZWOA010000047.1:0-26196 GCA_964635545.1 uncultured Marinilabiliaceae bacterium | reverse complement strand
AAAAGAGGCACCAGTTACGGTACCTCTTTTTCTATTTTTGAATGATTAGTCCTTATCGAACTTCAGAGCCGGGCTCAACATTATCGCCGGGTGCAATGAAGTGCAGTGCGCCCGTGGGGTCTTCTGCCATAAGTATCATACCCTGCGACTCAATGCCTTTAATGGCGCGAGGAGCAAGATTTACCAATATGCTTACCTGACGACCTATAATTTTTTCAGGCTCATAATATTCGGCAATACCGCTCACAACTGTGCGATGGTCAATACCGGTATCAATAAGCAGTTTCAATAGCTTCTTGGTTTTTGGAACCCTCTCGGCCTTCAATATTGTGCCTACCCGAATATCCATTTTGCTAAACTCATCGAACGAAACATTTTCTTTGGCAGGCTCGGCCGTTGCTGTAGTTAATTCATTATCGCCCTTTGTTTTAGTAAGCCTATCCAATTGGGCTTCAATTTCGGCATCTTCAATTTTATCAAACAGAAGTTGTGCCTCATTTATCAAATGCCCCTCAGCAAGTAGTTCGATACTACCACATTGACTCCAGCTGGTATTTGTAAAGTTAATCATACCCTGAAGTTTTTTGGTGGTGAAAGGCAGGAATGGCTCCATCAGAATAGCCAGATTAGCAGTAATCTGAATGCTGATGTGCATAATGGTTTTCACCCTTTCGGCATCAGTTTTTATCAGCTTCCAAGGCTCAGTATCAGCAAGATACTTATTGCCTAAACGAGCCAAATTCATAGCTTCACGAAGTGCATCACGGAAGTGGAAGTTATCTAAAAGTGCCTCTGTACGTTCAACAATTTGAGGAATCTCAAGCATTGTCTCACGGTCATAATCAGTTAACTCGCCTATCGCAGGCACAGCACCGCCATAGTATTTATGTGTAAGCACCGCCACCCTATTCACGAAATTGCCAAGCACTGCCACAAGTTCGTTATTGTTACGTGCCTGAAAATCTCTCCAGGTGAAGTCGTTATCCTTGGTTTCGGGTGCAGTGGCTGTCAACACATATCGAAGCACATCCTCTTTTCCTTTAAAATCAACCAGATATTCGTGCAACCACACAGCCCAGTTGCGGGATGTTGATATTTTATCGCCTTCAAGATTAAGGAACTCGTTGGCGGGCACGTTATCAGGAAGAATATAACTTCCTTCGGCCGATAACATAGCCGGGAAAACGATACAGTGGAACACGATATTATCTTTACCGATGAAGTGAATCATACGGCTATCTTTACTTTTCCAGTATTTTTCCCAGTCGGGCGTAAGCTCTTTAGTTGCCGATATATAACCTATCGGGGCATCGAACCACACGTAAAGCACCTTACCATCGGCACCATCCACAGGAACGGGCACACCCCAGTCAAGGTCGCGGCTCACGGCACGAGGTTGCAAGCCCATATCGAGCCATGATTTACATTGCCCGTAAACATTTGATTTCCATTCTTTATGGTCTTCAAGAATCCACTTACGCAGTGATGCCTCATGCTGGTCGAGCGGCAGATACCAGTGTTTGGTATTACGCATTACCGGCTGCGAACCCGATATCACCGATTTAGGATTTATAAGGTCGGTGGCATTGAGTGATGTACCGCACTTCTCGCACTGGTCGCCATAAGCACCTTCGCTATGGCAGTGAGGGCAAGTACCGGTTATATAACGGTCGGCAAGAAACTGACCCGCCTCTTCATCATAAAACTGCTCCGACTCCTTCTCGATAAACTTACCATTATCATAAAGAGTTTTGAAAAACTCAGAAGCCGTTTCGTAGTGTGTTTTACTGGTTGTGCGCGAATAGATATCGAATGATATTCCGAACTTCTCGAAAGAATCTTTGATTATAGTGTGGTATTTATCAACAATATCCTGCGGTGTAACACCCTCTTTTTTGGCTTTTAGAGTGATGGGCACTCCATGCTCATCGCTACCACCAATCATTATAACATCCTCACCCTTCAAACGAAGGTATCTAACATAGATGTCGGCAGGAACATACACACCAGCCAGATGGCCGATATGAACGGGGCCATTGGCATAGGGCAATGCTGTAGTAACCAAAGTACGCTTAAATTCTCTCTTTTCGCTCATCGAATTCTATTTTTGAAATATGCTGATTGCCAGCACCATTTTTGTCATTTGAAAAATATGGACAAAGATAAGCAAAACAACCTCAATTGAATAACATGATTATAATAATTTGCAACCATTCTTTTAACAATCATTTCTTTGGCGAAATAACGCTCTCTTTTTTATCTTTACATTATAATAACGGGTTTTATGAAAAGCAGATTGACCAAATTGCCACCATTTCTTAAAAAAGGAAGCCGCATAATATTAGTAGCTCCATCGGGGAAAATATCTCCACAAATAGTACTTGAAGCAGCACAAGCACTACGAAACATGGGTTATGAAGTGGAGTATGGCAGTCATGTCACCGGAAGTTTTCACATATTCTCGGGCACTGATGATGAGCGACTTGCCGATTTGCAAAATGCCATGGACCGTGACGATGTAGATGCAATATGGTGTGTAAGAGGCGGATATGGTGCAATGCGGATTGTTGACAGACTAAATTTCGACAAGTTTAAAAAGCATCCCAAATGGCTTATCGGCTTTAGCGACATCACAGTGCTTCATGCAGCTATTCAGCAACTTACAGGCATTGCCACGCTCCATGCACCAATGATGAAGCACATAGTCGATTTTGGAACTTTCAATTTTGATGTAGAAGCAACACTCGATATATTAGAAGGCAATATTCATACGGCTACATTCAAAGCACCTTTGCCAAGCCGCACGGGTAAAGCAGAAGGAATACTCATTGGCGGCAATCTGTCAATGTTATTTGCCATGAGAGGCACACCATACGACATTATTCCTGATGGGAAAATATTGTTTATTGAAGATTTATCGGAATATAACTACCACATTGACAGGATAATGCAAAACTTAAGACTATCCGGAATTCTATCACGATTATCAGGTCTCATTGTGGGGCAGTTCACCGGAATGAAAGATGGAGAAACACCTTTCGGCATGGAAGTGCGCCACATAATAGCATCAGCAGTGGCCGACTACCACTACCCTGTATGGTTCGACTTCCCGGCAGGACATGAAGACGACAACTACCCGCTTATACTGGGAACCGAAGTGGCAATGAGAGTTACCGGCACTAACGGTTATCTTCATTATCACACCTGATTGATGGCATTCACCGGATTCATTCTGGAAGCCATCAACGCAGGCACAAAGCCCGATACCACACCAATTATTACTGAAATTGATGTACCCAAAATTATATTACTCATCGACAGCACAAAAGGCACATCAAAAGCCAGTTTGAGCCAAGTAACCAGTAAGAAAATTAACAGTAATCCTGTTATTCCGCCCAATAAAGCCAGGAAAACTCCTTCGAACAAGAACTGGCTCAGAATAAACATACGCTTGGCACCCAGTGCTTTTTGAATCCCAATGATTTTGGTTCGCTCGCGCACCGATACAAACATGATATTAGCAATACCAAAACCACCAACCAATATTGAAAAGCCTCCAATAAACCATCCGGCAAAATCGATAATCGAAAACAGACTATTAAAACTCTTCTCGACCATGCTAATCTGGTTCACCGCAAAATTATTATCTTGAGCCGGTTTTAGTCGTCGGGTTTCACGCATCAACCCTGTTATTTCATCGGTAAGTTCGGCTGCATTAATGTTATCCTTACTTTTAATTAAGATTGTGGGTCCCATTCCATCCGACCGGATATTAAAAATACTCTTTGCCAATTGCATGGGAATCACCAGGTTATAATCGAGGCTATTGCCAAACATATCATCCCCTTTTTTCTCGAACACACCAATAATCTCATAACGCACCCCCATTGCCTTCACCTTTTTACCAATCGGATTCTGTTCTCTGAACAGTTCTTTGGCAAGGCTTGGCCCTATAAGTGCAACATTCGACCCGTTATTACTCTCAGTAACAGAGAAATATCGGCCATGCTCAATATTGAACGACCACACATTCTCAAACTCGGGCGTAACACCCATAATTGTACTTCCGCTATACTTATTATCGTAATAAGAGATATCCTGGCGCGAATTAACAATAAAAGCAATATTGCCGGCCAACTGAGAGCGGCGCTGAAGAAAAGCCATCTCATCAAGTGTGGGTTGAGGTCGGTTAAGATACCTCCACCACGGATATTCATTTTCACCCTCGGGCGGCGTCCATGGCCATTTCTGAATATATATTACATTATCACCCAGCGATTTGACACTGGCATTAATCTTCTCCTCCAGAAAATCTATAGCAGTAAATACCGAAATAATGGAAAATATACCAATGGTAACGCCGGTAAGCGTTAGAGCTGCCCGTATTACATTGGCTCTCAGCGCCCTAATGGCAAACAATATGCTCTCGACAAGGTGGTGAAAAATGATTCTCATGGGCTGGTGTCTGTTGTTGCGTATATAAAAGAAGATGCAAAATAGAAAAAATATTGGTTAGATGAAAATATTGGAACAGTTTTTGGCAGTAATAAAATATATTTGCAAAGTGCTATATATTGAGCATGCAATAAGTTACCGACTACACCTCTATTTTTTATTTAACCTTATGTATGGTTTATATCAAATACTGATTTTTTTCATTGATATTAAAGAAAAGTCGTGGAAAGATGACCATAATTTATTAATTTTGTCATTTATAAGATAAATGTATATAAATGAGTACTTTAAAGAGAATTAATTCGGCTCTGATTTCGGTGTATCACAAAGATGGGCTCGACGAGATAATTAAAAACCTCCATGCCCTTGATGTTAAGCTATTTTCAACCGGAGGAACACAAACATTTATCGAGGGAATGGGCATCCCTGTAACGCCGGTAGAGTCGGTAACCGGATATCCTTCAATATTGGGAGGACGGGTAAAAACCCTCCACCCAAAAGTATTTGGAGGAATCTTGGCACGTCGCGACAATCCTTCTGATATTGAACAACTGGGCAGTTACGAGATACCTCAATTAGACCTCGTAATAGTTGACCTCTACCCTTTTGAAGAGACTGTAGCCTCGGGGGCATCAGAACAAGATATTATTGAAAAAATAGATATAGGTGGTATCTCGCTGATACGCGCAGCAGCCAAAAACTATAAAGATGTGGTGATAGTTGCTTCTAAAGCACAGTATGCACCATTAATGCAGCTGCTCAACGAAAAACACGGAGCATCATCTATTGAAGACAGAAAAATGTTTGCCACCAGCGCTTTTGGCGTATCAAGCCACTACGACAGTGCAATATTCAACTACTTCAATGGTGACAATACCGAAGGCCTTCGACTAAGCATCGATGGTGGACGCACTTTGCGCTACGGTGAAAATCCCCATCAGAAAGGATTTTTCTATGGAAACATTGACGATATGTTCACCCAGCTTCATGGAAAAGAGATTTCATACAACAACCTGCTGGATATAGATGCCGCCGTAAACCTTATATCTGAATTTGACGATACTACAGTAGCGATACTTAAACACAATAACGCTTGCGGACTTGCAAGCCGTGCATCACTTAAAGATGCATGGGTTGATGCACTCGCCGGCGATCCGGTTTCTGCATTTGGCGGTGTGGTTATTGCCAATCGCGAACTTGATGCCGAAACAGCTGCCGAGATGGATAAAATATTCTTTGAGGTAGTAATTGCTCCCGGATATACCGATGTGGCACTTGAGATACTGAAGCACAAAAAGAACCGCATGATACTTGTGCTAAAAGACAATAAACTTCAGCAACGCCAGGTGCGCACCCTACTCAACGGTGTGCTTGTGCAGGATAGGGATAACGCTACCGAAACGGCCACCCAATTTACCAAAGTTACAAATACAGCACCTACATCAAGCCAGATTGACGACTTGGTGTTTGCCAACAAAATAGTGAAACATACCAAGTCGAACGCAATTGTGTTAGCCAAAAACCGCCAGCTAATAGCGAGTGGAACCGGCCAAACATCGCGAGTTGATGCACTGCGCCAAGCAATTGACAAGGCCGTGTCATTCGAGTTCGACCTTGATGGAGCAGTAATGGCCAGCGACGCCTTCTTCCCCTTCGCCGATTCGGTGGAGATTGCCCATAAAGCAGGCATCACAGCAGTGGTGCAGCCAGGTGGTTCGGTGCGCGACCAAGAGACTATCGACTATTGCAACCAGAATAAAGTTGCAATGGTATTTACAGGAATTAGACATTTCAAACATTAAAAACATAAGTTGTAATGGGATTGTTTTCCTTCTTATCGCAGGATTTGGCAATGGACCTTGGTACTGCGAATACCTTAATTATTCACAACGATAAAGTTGCTGTTGATGAGCCATCAATAGTAGCTCTCGACAGACGCACCGACAAGCTGGTGGCTATAGGTGAGAGGGCGCGCCAGATGCATGGCAAAACCCATGACAACATTTACACCATCAGGCCGTTGCGCGACGGAGTGATAGCCGACTTCAACGCTGCCGAGCAGATGATTCGCGGCATGATAAAGATGATAAATCCGAAGTCGAAGCTGTTTACGCCATCGCTCACAATGGTAATCTGTATCCCTTCGGGAAGCACCGAAGTAGAGATACGTGCCGTGCGTGACTCGGCCGAGCATGCCGGTGGTCGTGAAGTATATATGATATATGAGCCGATGGCTGCTGCACTGGGTATAGGCCTGGATGTGGAAGCACCTCAAGGAAACATGATTGTTGATATAGGAGGTGGTACTACCGAGATTGCCGTAATATCACTTGGAGGTATAGTAACCAATAAGAGCATCCGTATTGCCGGTGATGACCTTACAGCCGATATTACCGAGTATATGCGCCGTCAACACAACATCAAAATAGGTGAGCGTACTGCCGAAGAGATTAAAATAAGGGTAGGCTCTGCTCTTCCCGAACTTGAAAATCCACCGGCAGACTATATCGTGCAGGGTCCTAACCAGATGACCGCACTACCTATCGAGGTGCCTGTGTCATATCAGGAGATATCACACTGTTTAGAGAAATCGGTATCAAAAATTGAAACTGCTGTTCTGTCGGCACTCGAGCAAACACCACCCGAGCTATATGCCGATATTGTGAATAACGGAATATACCTTGCCGGCGGTGGAGCACTTCTGCGCGGACTGGACAAGCGACTTACCGATAAAATCAATATCAAATTCCATATAGCCGAAAACCCTTTACAGGCAGTGGCTCGCGGAACTGGTATTGCACTTAAAAACCGTCACAGAGGATTACCTTACCTGATAAGATAATTTTCATGACAGAGAAGTAATAGGAGGTAAACAACCTCTTTCTACAAAACTCTAAATTGAAAGCACTCATAGCAATTACTCTAAGGAGAGCCCTTAAAGCTCCCTTTAGAGAAAATTGTAAACAAGTGGGAGTATTTGGAAGTTACATGGTTGTAAGCATCTGAAATATTGGTTTTAGGCTATCTCTCTTCTTGAGAATAGTATTTGGTAACTCAATGATTTAAAAGGCAAGTGGCACGCATGCAAACAGCAAAAAAGCCGCCAGCCTATTTTTGTTTTATAATGCTGTAACGGCTCGACGATGTATAATTTTATCCGGTTTTTATTACGCAACTCATACACCTTATTATTTTTAGGGCTGGAGATAGTATGTTTTCTACTGCTGATATACTTCAACAACTACCAAAAATCATCATTCTTTTCGTCGGCCAACCGTTTTACCGGCTCGGTATATACAACTGTTGATAAGGTATATCATTTCTTTTCGCTGGTTGATGAAAATAAGCGTCTGGCAATGGAAAATGCCTCTCTTCGCAATCAAATAAACGACTGGAATGTGCGCTTTGCACGCCAGGAAGTCATGGCCGTTGATTCGGCGGATACACCTCAATATTACTTTCATCAAGCAAAAGTTATAAACAACTCGGTGAATAAATCGCGTAACGTCATCACTATCAACAAAGGTACCCGCTCGGGCATTACACGGGATATGGCGGTGGTATCGCCACAGGGTGTGGTGGGCATGGTGTGGAACACAAGCGAGCATTTCTCAACTGTGATACCGCTGATTAACACGTCTCTAAAGATATCGGGCAAACTAAAATCCACGAACTTCTTTGGCTCCATTGAGTGGGATGGCATATCATCTCAATCAGTCACACTTACCGAAATACCTGTTCATGCACCTGTGAGCATGGGTGATAGCGTGGTTACCAGTGGATTTTCATCAATATTCCCTGATAATATACTTATTGGCGAAGTGGAAGATGTGGAGACCGATAAAGGTGGAGGGTTTTACAATATTAAAGTGCGACTATCGGTCGATTTCGGTAGTCTTTCCTATGTTGAAGTAATTGAAAACAGGCTACAAAAAGAGCAGATAGAAACAGAAAAAATGGCAACAAATGATTAAAGATTTACTTAAATATTTTTGGGTTTTTCTCATTTTGGTACTCGCTCAGGTATTGGTACTTAACAGAATCCATTTTTCGGGCTTTATCAACCCCTATCTGTATGTGCTGTTTATACTTTACCTTCCGGCAGGCATCAACAGAGGCACTCTTATGCTTCTGGGATTCATCACCGGGTTTATAGTAGATTTATTCAGCAATACTCCCGGTATGCACGCCGGAGCAACGGTGCTCATTTCGTTTATACGTCCGTTTTTACTAAAAGACTACCTATCGAAAGATAGTTCTAACCCCGAAAGTAGCCCTACTATACGTGAGAATGGTTTAGTATGGTATATCAAATATGCAGGATTCCTAGTTTTGAGCCACCATACGTTTCTATTTATGGTAGAGCAATTCAACCTCTCATTTATTTGGCCGGTATTAGTGCGAATAGTACTAAGTTCGCTGGCTACGATGATTTTAATACTTCTGGCACAGTTGTTTTTAATAGAAAAATCGGGAAGGAGGGCATAACAAGTGGGTAGCATCAGCAGAAGATCGGTAGTTATTGCCGGCATCATGATTATTGTGGGTATCATCTTTATTGTCAAGTTGTTGTCGCTGCAAGTTTTCAACGAATCGTATAAACTGCTTGCCGAAAACAACTCGAGGCGTAAAATTATTGCATATCCATCTCGAGGATTGATATACGATAGAAATGGCGTATTGCTGGTATCCAACCAGGCGGTGTATGACGTTATGATTACCCCCCGAGACGTAGTACAATTCGATAGTATTGAGTTTTGCAACATACTGGGAATCGAGATTGACCAGCTTCGAAAAATGTTCGACGATATGCGGCGCGACATCCGAAGTAAAAAAATATCAACCTACAAACCATCGGTATTCTTCAAGCAGCTATCGAGTGAGAGATATGCTGTATTACAGGAGAAACTATCGCGATTCAAAGGTTTCTTCGTGCAACGACGCACACTGCGCAAATATGAGTATCCCACAGCAGCCCACGTGCTTGGCTATGTAGGTGAGGCTGGCGAAGGTGTGCTTGAGCGCGACTCATACTACACGCTGGGTGACTATATAGGCATCAGCGGCATTGAAAGCACTTATGAAAATGACCTCCGGGGCCGTAAAGGTGTGAACTATATGATGGTGGATGTGCACGGGCGCGAGAAGGGAGAGTTTCGCGGCGGAATATACGACACCGTGGCTGTACCCGGCAAGAGCGTGCGACTATCACTTGATGTAGAGCTGCAAATGTATGGCGAAAAGCTGATGCAAAATAAAATAGGGAGTATTGTTGCCATAAAACCTCAAACAGGCGAAATTCTGGCAATGGTATCAACACCATCCTACGACCCGTCGCTACTTGTAGGGCGAGATAGAACAACCAACTTCCCCGTTCTCACCCAGGACTCACTTAAACCACTCTTCAACAGAGCAATACAGGCGTGGTATCCTCCCGGATCGACATTTAAAGTTATAAATGCACTCATCGGCCTGCAAGAAGGAGTGGTGAAACCCGAAACCAGATACGGATGTAGCATGGGCTATAATGCTGGCAGGTTTCACTTGGGATGTCACGCACACTCATCACCGCTCAACCTGCAGCAATCGATACAGAATTCATGTAACGCATACTACTGTTATGTGTTTAGAGATCTTATAGATAACCCCAAATACGGTAATGTAAAAACAGCCATTAACGTTTGGAAAGATTATCTGGTTAAATTCGGGCTTGGCTACCGCCTTGGAGTTGACATAGCAAATGAGAACCGTGGTTTGGTGCCAAATGCCGAGTATTTCGACAAGGTTAAAGGTCCCAAATGGACATCATTGGGCATAGTGTCATTGGCCATTGGGCAGGGTGAATTACTTGTTACCCCCATCCAGATGGCCAACCTCGCAGCTGTTATTGCCAATGAAGGCTATTACTACACCCCTCATATTGTACATGCCATCGAAGATAAAGTGATATCGACTGAATATAGGACGCAACATTTCACCGGCATCGATCGCAGCTATTTTCAGCTTATAAAAGACGGCATGGAAGATGCGGTATGGGGTGGAGCAGGCAGTACAGCGCGTAATGCTCAGGTACCGGGAATATCAGTAAGTGGAAAAACAGGTACAGCACAAAACCCTCACGGTAAAGACCACTCCATATTTATGGCATTTGCACCCAAAGAGGATTCGCAAATAGCAATATCGGTGTATGTTGAGAATGCAGGCTTTGGAGGTACGTGGGCAGCCCCCATCGCAAGCCTAATGATAGAGAAATACATTAAAGGGTCGATTAGTCCCGAAAGAGCACATGTTGAAAAAAGAATTGTAGAAGCAGATTTCGTTTATGGCAAGGGCAGATAATACATATCGTAAAGGTGTTGACTGGATTACAGTACTTATTTATGTGGTTCTGGTTATTTTTGGCTGGATAAATATATATGCCGCCAATTTCAATCCCGAAACACAGGTATTCTTCTCCACTCATGCTGAATATTTCAAACAGCTAATATGGATAGGTATCAGCTGGTTGTTTGCTTTTATGATACTCAAAATCGACAGCAAATTCTTTGTGGAGGTGAGTTTTTTCTTCTACGGGTTCACAATGTTCCTTTTGCTGCTCGTTATATTTTTTGGCCGGGAAGTTAACGGTGCCAAATCGTGGTTTGAGCTAGGTCCTGTACGTTTTCAGCCGGTAGAGCTGGCCAAAGTATCAACAGCCCTAGTAATTTCAAGGCTGATGAGTCGTTACGGATTTACATTCGACAAACGGGTGAACTGGCTTAGACTAGCCCTTATACTATTGCTTCCCATAGCAGTTCTATTGCTACAGAACGACACCGGAAGTGCATTGGTGTTCTTCGTATTCCTTCTCCCATTCTACCGCGAAGGTATGAGTCCATGGATTCTGATACTGGGTATTGCGGCCACCGTTATAGCTATAATGACACTGTTAATTGACAATAAAACCATTCTACTAATCTACTCGGGTATAATTTTCGCATTTCTATATCTCTGGGGAGTGCGCAAAGAGCTAATAATAGCCATAGCGGTAGGTGGCGCAGCAGTGCTAGTATATTGGATGGGAGTAGCAATAATGAAAAAAGAAGCCTCACCCGAATCATTCATTTTAGCCCATTTGGCAGGAGCATCCTCATTCCTATTTTATCGTTGGATAGCAAAAAGACGCGGATATATACTCATGTATCTCGTGCTCCTTTGGGGTGGGATATCATTTGCATATACAACCGACTACTTTTTTGATAAGGTTCTAAGTCCACACCAACAAGTGCGAATCAATGTACTGTTTGGCCTCGAAGAAGATCCTCTTGGGGCGGGTTATAACGTAAATCAGAGTAAAATAGCAATCGGATCGGGAGGTTTTGCAGGTAAAGGTTTCCTAGAAGGTACACAGACCAAGTTCAACTTTGTGCCCGAACAAACCACCGACTTTATATACTGTACCATAGGCGAAGAGTGGGGATTCATTGGGTCGGCTTCCATAATAATTCTATTTCTGGTATTAATGATTAGGATAATTATTATAGCAGAAAAGCAGCACTCAATTTTCAGCCGTGTATATGGTTATTGCGCCGCGGGGTTGTTCTTCTTCCATTTTTTGGTTAATATTGGTATGACCATAGGACTATTCCCGGTAATAGGCATTCCATTGCCATTTTTTAGCTACGGAGGGTCATCATTGTGGAGTTTCACCTTCCTGCTGTTCATATTTCTAAAATTGGATACCAATAGAAATGAGTTGATTAGATAAATACTTGTGCCATGAATATCGAAGAATTAAGGGAATATTGCATCGCTAAACCATTGGTTGCCGAGTCTTTTCCATTCGATGAGACAACATTGGTTTTTAAAGTGGCCGATAAAATATTTGCAATGGTTGATCTAACTGATAATCAATGGGTGAACCTAAAATGCAATCCAGAATATGCAATAGAACTTCGCGAGAGATACAACGGAATCACTCCGGGATATCATATGAATAAAAAGCATTGGAACACCGTGTCACTTGCTGATGGAGAATACGACTATACCCTTATTTGTTCACTCATAGACCACTCCTACAGCATGGTAATTAAATCAATCCCTGCCGGCAAACGGCGCACATTAGGCTTGCAATAATTATCATACGATTAAACTCATCGGCACATACCGATATCAAAGATATATTATGAGAAAATTAGGACGATATTTTTTACAAGGATTGCTATACACCTTACCTGTAGCGGTTACAGTGTATCTGTTTATTTTTGTATTCTCGTGGGTTGACAGTCTGATACAAAAAACCGGATTGCTCAATCAGTTTGACGCAGTGCGAGATGGCATTCCCGGTGTAGGAATCATTGTTTTTATTCTGATGATTACCATAATCGGATTCTTAGGTGAGCACCTTATCACCACGCCGGCTGCACGCTCATTTGGCAAGCTGCTCGACAAAGCACCAATATTTAAAATAATTTACACCTCCATTAAAGACCTGCTATCGGCATTCGTAGGTAAAGAGCGAAAATTTGACACCCCGGTACTGGTTAATATCGACAGCACATCGCACTTGCAACGGCTGGGTTTCATTACCTCCAACGACCTGCAACACCTTGGCCTTGAAGGCAAAGTGGCGGTTTATCTTCCCAGCTCGTATGGTATGCTGGGTGAGTTGGTAATTGTTGACGAAAAGCACGTAACCATTGTTGAGGCCAACTCAGCCGAAATAATGAAATTTATTGTTTCGGGTGGAGTAACAAGGATTTGATTCTTAGACTAAATTTTTTTCATACAGCAACCTAAATTATCGCTATATTGGTGCCGAAAAAGGATATAACATGATAAATGTCAAAAAAATAGACTATTTTTGTTCTTCCTTTAGAAAAACGTAAAAATATTATAACCATTATGGCAAAACAAGAAGATGTTTTTAAGAAACTGGTAGCGCATTGCAAAGAGTATGGATTTGTTTTTCAGAGCAGCGAGATTTACGACGGGCTTGGGGCGGTTTACGACTATGGCCAGCTGGGCGTAGAACTGAAGAACAACATCAAAAAATACTGGTGGGATGCTATGGTGCATCTCAATGATAATGTTGTCGGTATTGATTCGGCAATTTTTATGCACCCTACTATCTGGAAAGCATCGGGCCACGTGGATGCTTTTAACGACCCCCTCATCGACAATAAGGATAGCAAAAAGAGATACAGAGCCGACGTGCTTATTGAAGATTTGCTAGCCAAATATGACGATAAAATTGAGAAAGAAGTAGAGAAGGCTGCCAAGCGTTTTGGAGATTCGTTTGACCGCGAACAGTTCGTTTCAACCAATGCACGTGTCCTAGAAAATCAAGCAAAAAGAGATGAAATTCATGCCCGATTTGCAAAAGCACTGAACGACAATAACCTTGAGGAGCTTCGTCAGATAATTATTGACAATGAGGTTGTTTGTCCCATTTCAGGAACTAAAAACTGGACTGAAGTACGCCAGTTTAACCTTATGTTCTCCACCGAGATGGGCTCAACTGCCGATGGCGCCATGAAAATATACCTGCGCCCCGAAACTGCACAGGGAATCTTTGTAAACTTCCTAAACGTGCAGAAAACCGGTCGCATGAAGATTCCTTTCGGTATTGCCCAGATAGGTAAAGCGTTCCGTAACGAGATTGTAGCTCGTCAGTTCATATTCCGCATGCGTGAATTTGAGCAGATGGAGATGCAATTTTTCGTACGCCCGGGCGAAGAATTGAAATGGTTTGAGTACTGGAAAGAGTTCCGACTGAAATGGCACAAATCGCTTGGAATGGGCCACGAGAACTACCGCTACCACGACCACGATAAACTGGCGCACTATGCCAATGCAGCCACCGATATAGAGTTCCGTATGCCATTTGGCTTTAAAGAAGTTGAGGGTATCCACTCCCGCACCGATTTTGACCTTAAATCGCATCAGGAATATTCAGGAAAAAAATTACAGTATTTCGACCCCGAGCTTAACGAAAGCTACATACCCTACGTGGTTGAAACATCAATAGGAGTGGATCGTATGATACTGAGCATACTAAGTGGCGCATATGCCGAAGAGGTGGTTGACGGTAAAGATACCCGCGTGGTACTTAAAATACCCGCAGTATTGGCACCTGTGAAACTTGCTATACTACCGCTGGTGAAAAAAGATGGACTTCCCGAAAAGGCCGAAGAGATAATGAACGAGCTTAAGTTCGACTTCAACTGCCAATATGATGAGAAAGACTCCATCGGCAAACGTTACCGCCGCCAGGATGCCATCGGCACTCCTTTCTGCGTAACCGTTGACCACCAATCAGTTGAGGACAACACCGTTACCATTCGCTATCGCGACACAATGGAGCAGGAGCGTGTGGCAATAGCCGATCTTCACAAAATAATTACCGATAAAGTAAGCATGAAAAACCTGTTTAAACAGCTTGTTTAAACAGTATTGAATAACCATTGCGACCACCTTTTCATTTATTGAATTGGTGGTCGTAATATTTTATCTCTTTTCTGGTCTGGGAATTATTACACGGAATTGTTCTCCTTCGGCATCATTAATCAGTTCAATATTAGGTTGTTGCTCTAGTGCACGAGTAACTCCAGAGCCGAAACCTCTATAAATCATCAGTTTTGAACAATAGGAAACCAAAAGATTATTTCTAACTACTGCATTTCCCATTTTAATATTCTCAACAGTAAGGCTATTGGGCAATGAGCCAGGACTTACAATTTCAATCCTATTGTCAAAAATCATTATACGAATAGGCAAATTTTTTGAATAATCTCTATGCACTAAAGCATTTTGAACTAATTCTTCTAAAGCAGTTTGCGAGACTTCTAGTTTTCCTGTCTTGTTGAAATTTTGTTCAGCCTGAATGTGGAATAAATTAGTGGTGAAAAAACGCATGGTTTCCTCAAATATTTGAGGAATAGTTCCTACAATATCTTGACTACTACGATATTCGGTCCCTCCAATACTGTTTCCAAAGAATGAAATTGCTTTTACACAAAGGGCAGGTCTGTATTTCTGTGGATTTTTTGCAAATACCAGAAGGCCACCTAATGTGAGACGATTATTTTTCAATATATTCAAATTCGCTAATATAGTTTCTGATATTTCAATTTTATCGTCTGTTTCTCTTTTTTGAATAGCCTTAATGTATTGTTCTACTTTCGAAAAATCAATATCATTAATAGACGTTTGAGGAGTTATCATTTCATCTATATACAAAATTCCGCTTTGTTGAAACAGCCTGACTTGTTCATTGTTATCGGTTAGTTTTCTTTTATCGGAACCCTGTTTTATCCAAATGGTTCCATTTTTATCTTTGTATGGTTTTGCAATTCCCTCTTGAATTGGAAAAAGCAATCAATTCAGCAACAATTGAATCATCATTGTCAATTTCTCTTTTAAACTGAACTTTACTAGTTTCGCCCGTGCAGATAATATCTAATAATTCTTTTGCGTTCATTTTTTTTAGTTTTTAGTGGAACTAATAATTTCCGTACATAAACATCTAAAACTTGAGAAACTACTATTAATAACTGAATACTTGGTTGCGTGTTGTTGTTACAGTAGTTTGTAACCACAACATAACTCTTTCCACTTTTTAAGCTAGCCAAATTTGAGTCCTGCCTTGCTCTTTTAAAATTTCTTTTATTAGAATTGACAATTTTAACTTTGCCAAAGTATCATACTTTGGCAATGTTAAAAACTTAAATTTTACAGACTCCAATACTGCAAATTCTTAATCTTACCTCTATAAATTCCCTTCACGTCAACAAATAGACCGTTTCCATTCATCAACGATTGGAAATAACTCTCGGGAAGGTCGCAATACTCCTTGTGGTTAACTCCCACGATTATTGCGTCATATTTTCCTTCAGGTTTTTCTACCAATCCGTAGCCATACTCGTGCATCAATTCCTCGGAACTCGCGTGAGGGTCAACCACATCAACCGATGCACTGAACGAACGAAGCTCTTTATGAACATCGGCAATTTTTGAGTTTCTGATATCAGACACATTCTCTTTAAAGGTTGCACCCATAATCAGAATTCGTGAACCATTAACTTTCACATCATTGGCAATCATCTTCTTAATAGTGGTTTTTGCTATATAAGAGCCCATGCTGTCGTTGATGTAACGACCTCCGGTGATTATTTTTGAGTGATAACCAAGCTCATTGGCTTTATAGGTAAGGTAATACGGGTCAACACCAATACAGTGACCACCCACCAGACCGGGGAAGAACTTCAGGAAGTTCCATTTAGTACCTGCAGCCTCAAGCACTTCATAGGTGTTAATACCAATGCGGTTGAAGATTAACGACAACTCATTCATCAACGCAATATTAACGTCACGCTGGGTGTTTTCGATAATTTTAGCTGCTTCGGCAACTTTAATTGAGCTGGCTTTATGTATTCCTGCTGTAATTATCGAACCATATACTCCGGCAATAACTTCGAGTGATTCGGCATCGCTGCCCGAAACCACCTTCAATATTTTTGTAAGCGTATGCTCTTTATCGCCCGGGTTAATCCTCTCGGGACTATAACCAACCTTGAAATCAACATTGAACTTCAAGCCCGATTCCTTCTCAAGAATAGGAATACAATCATCTTCGGTACATCCGGGATATACGGTACTTTCGAATACCACATAGTCGCCTTTTTTAAGAGCCTTACCCACAGTGTGCGATGCTGCAAGCAGCGGCGTAAGGTCGGGCAGATTGTGTTTGTTGATGGGTGTGGGAACAGCCACAACGTGGAAAGTTGCTTTCTTCAAATCTTCCATTTTTGCTGTGAACTCAATGTCGCAACCGTCGAAAGCCGATGACTCAAGCTCATTGCTAGGGTCAATCTTCTTGTTCATCAGGTCAACTCTATCCTGGCGGATATCGAAACCCACAACCGACATTTTACGCGCAAATTCAAGTGCAATGGGAAGTCCCACATAGCCAAGGCCAACTACCGATAGTTTGGTCTTTTTGTTTAATAAATCCTGTAACATAGTTTATGGTTCTAATTGTCTATAATTTCATTTTATTTATTTCAACGCATAAATTCTCTCTATGATCTCCACCACCTTAAGGCCTTCAAGTGCATTGGTGCCAATGGTGGTATGGCCGGTAAGCGTATTCACCACATTATCAATTATATGATGATGATTGGCAGCCGACCCTTTATAACCGCCATAATCATTGGGCGGATTCGAAGGAGGCAACTGAGGCATTTCGTAATTTTTTACATTACAGTAAGTTACCTCATTCATATATTGTCCTGCCACTTTTACGCTGCCTTCACTTCCTATTATTGTTATCGAACTCTCCATATTGCTATCCCACACTGATGTGGTATAGTTCAATGTGCCCATGCCGCCATTAACCAGGTCGAAAGTAACACATCCGGAGTCTTCAAAAGCTGTTAATTTCTGATGATTAAAATCTCTGAAAGATGCTTTTATATTGGTAATATCACCCAGCAGCCAATAGAGCATATCCACAAAATGCGAAAACTGGGTGAACAGAGTGCCACCATCCAAATCGGCAGTGCCGTGCCAGTTATTACCGGTGTAGTAACGCTCATCGCGGTTCCAGTAGCAGTTAACCTGCACCATAAATATATCGCCCAGCCTTCTATTATTAATCATATCTTTAAGCCATTGTGCCGGCGGGCTATACCTGTTCTGCATCACCACAAATGCGTTTTTACTCATCTGCAACGATTTGAATATCACCCTCTCAGCATCTGCTTTGGTGAGTGCCATAGGCTTTTCAATCACCACATGTTTACCTGCATCAAGGGCATCTATTGCCATCTGTGCATGCAGTCCGTTTGGTGTGCATATATTCACCACATCAATCTCGGGGTGGCTCTTCAGCATCTCAGCCAGATTGCTATAGTATGGCACATCACCAGCATAGCCGGTCTCGCCGGCAGGGCGTATATCGCACACCGCAACGAGCTCAGCCGAGTTATTGGAGCTTATCATGGCAGCATGTCGCTTACCGATAAGTCCCACTCCCGCAACTGCAAATTTTATTTTTCCTAAACCGTTCATTCTTCAATTTTAAATACCTCATCGTTAATCAAACGATAACGCACCGCACTTTCGGGGCATATTGCAACCCCATCTTTGTTAAAAACCAACTTATGCCCGCTTTCACTCATCCAGCCTCGCTGCCTTGCGGGATTTCCCATCACAAGTGCGTATGGCTTCACATTGCGGGTAACCACCGAGCCGGCACCAACAAAAGCATATCTGCCAATCTCCAATCCGCACACAATAGTCGCATTGGCTCCAATGGTTGCTCCTCTACCTACCTTTGTCGATTTATATTGATCTTTACGACTGATGGCACTACGGGGATTAAATACATTGGTGAATACTGCCGACGGACCTATAAACACATCATCCTCGCAAATAACGCCGGTATAAAGCGAAACATTATTCTGAACCTTCACATTATCACCCAAAACTACGCCCGGCGATACCACCACATTCTGCCCCAGATTACAGTGGCTGCCAATGGTGCTGCCTGCCATTATGTGACAAAAATGCCATATGTTGGTGAGCGACCCAATAGAGCAAGGCTCGTCAACTACGGCTGTGGGATGGATATTTGCATTGGCGTATCTCATAGCTGTGCGAAAAATTCAGTTATAGAACTTATGATATGCTTAAGCTGCTGAATTGTAAGTTCAGTGTGCATTGGTAGAGAGAGAACCTCCATCGCAGCTTTTTCACTCACGGGCAGGTTTATTTTCTCTCCGGATGATGCAAAAACTTTCTGCTGATGCAACGGCACCGGATAATATACCATCGACGGTACTCCCCTATTGAGTAAAAACTCTTTGAGGCTATCCCGCAACCCATTCTCTACCCTGATTGTATATTGATGATAAATATGTTTTCCAAAATCTCCAGACTGGGGCGTTATCACTCCTTTAGTATTTTTCAAGGCATCATTATAAAACTGTGCCGCATCAATACGCCTGGCATTAAAATCATCCAGATGCGGAAGTTTTGCCATTAACACAGCCGCCTGAATTGTATCGAGACGGGAATTTATGCCAACCTCCGAGTGATAGTATTTCACATCGGAGCCATGATTCACAATTCGTTTGATTTTAGATGCGAATACACTATCATTTATTATTAAAGCACCACCGTCGCCCAAGCAACCAAGGTTTTTTGATGGAAAGAAGGAAGTACAACCAATATGACCGATTGTTCCTGTTTTCGAGCCGTTTTTATAATTTGCACCAAGGCTTTGTGCATTATCTTCAATAACAAAAAGCGAGTGTTCACCAGCAATTTCCATTATGGCATCCATAGGTGCAGGCTGGCCGTAGAGATGCACCGGAATAATTGCTTTTGTGCGGCTTGTAATCTTCTCCCTTACCGATTGTGGCGATATATTGAAGGTAGCATAATCGATATCGGCAAATACAGGTTTCAGCCCTAGGAGTGCAATAGCCTCGGCAGTGGCAATAAACGAAAACGCCGATGTAATAACCTCATCACCTGGCTTTAAATCAAGAGCCATAAGGGCAACAGTAAGGGCGTCGGTACCATTGCCACATGTAATTACGTGCTTCACGCCCATATAGTTTTCAAGATGCCACTCGAAATCAGCCACTTCAGGACCGTTAATATAACGTCCCGAGGCAACAACTTTGGCAATGGCAGCCTCAACAGCACCTCCCAACCGCTTGTGTTGCGCAACCAAATCGACCATCTCTATCCTATCTTCAACCATCCTTATTGTTCTTACTACTAACTATAACTTACATAACCATTTTTTAGTATCCAAAGTTAACACCGAACCATATTGAATTATTGCTTGATAACTCATATGGCAATGAATAGAGTGAAGCCTTGGAACCCGATATATTACTGTTTTGTGCCTTTACAAATATAAAGAGGTCATTTATCAATTGATAATTTATTGTAACCTCAGTGGTCGATTTTTTCCAGAATGTCTCCTTAATAAAGGGCAATCCCCACCTTGGCTCCTCAATATTTATCTCTGGATGTGCCGAAAAATCACCATTATCTATAACTTTTTGATACTCCTCTCCTTTTTTGGCAAATGTATGTGACACAAGCACATGAAGATTGCGAATAGGCTTATATCCAATACTAATATACACCTCTTCTGAGTTATCTTTAAGATAATGACCAAGATTATAACCGTTACTCTCAAAAGTTGTTGACGGATAGATGTGCGTATATACCAACGGATTGTTACGGGTATATTCACCGGTAAGGCTAAGGTTGGGCAACAGATTATTAACCCTTCCCCCTATTTTAAAACTCACGAAGTTTGATTGTTTCTCCTTGTTCATCATCTGCCCAAGATATATCTCATCAATAAACAGCGAAGTATAAAGATGAAGATTCCGAATCTGACGACTGCTGATATCCAGAAACATCTGCGAGTTATGACCTATATTATTTCGGGAGCCGTTGTAGGTATGGTCGGTCGATTTATAAAACAGAAACGGAATAAGATAGGAGGGATTGAATTTCGTATCGGCATAAATAATTGAGTTACCCAGCGAAATATTCAACCGTTTCATTGGCGTGATTGTAAACATTGAAGCAGCCAGATATTTATCAACAAACATCTCGCGCTTACCCTCATAGCCCGAGCCATATGAACGCACCGAATCAACCACTTCGCTCACAATCCACGAATGGATATAATTGTACTCCAACCACTTAGCAGGTTTAGCACTAATGGAAATAAAAGTAGCTGACGGCTGATTGCCCGAAAGAATATTGGAGCCATTATAATTATTACCCCACATTACATGATCCTTATGCAAGCCTACGGAGCCCCAATTCCAATGGTAAGTAATACCACCACGAGCCTCACTGTAGTCGGTCTTTTTATAGTAACCCTTATAAACCACGCCCCGCTGTTGGTTAAGAATCTCCTTGCCGGCCATCTGCTTATTCTCATAATTATCGCGCAAGCTGCCATGAAATGAGATGTTTTTGCCGATATTACCATAAACTTCTCCTCCATTATAGCGGTGGAAAACATTCTCACTACCATAGCGCCTACCCTCTACGCCCAAAATAACATTTGCAGTAATCTGAAACAGAGAATCATTATAATACAGTAGGTCAAACCGTTTATTGGTGCGGTCGCCAGGTGTTAATTCCCTCTTAAATTCACACAAATAGAACTTGACTTCATTTTTTTGCCGTGCCGTAAGGTTCTCATTCTCATCCGCAGCAGCAAGCCATCGTGCAATTTCTCCACGGTTGTATGGCTTTATGGCTGTGTTTACATCAATTACCTGTGCATTGGCCAGCTCATCAATTAAATCGTAAAGAGCAACATGGTCAATATGATATTGTGCACCTTGGGCCACCACTTTTTGTGAAGCCGCATAGATAAAGAAAAGAGCAATTAAAATTACAAGATTCAGTGGTTTAAGCATTCCTTCGGGTTTAGAGGTACTAAATTAGTAAAAAGCCACACTCCTCATAATTCATTTTGATTATCAGCCTATATTTATGTGTAGCTGATATGGTGCAGGAGATAAAAGTTTTTCAACCCATCATATATATACAAACAAAAAAAGCTGCCCACAACGGACAGCCTCATGCTGAATAAGTTCAACTTATTTTTTATCGGCAAACACCCATACATCGGCAAAGCCTTGCTTCATTTTATACTCTTTCATTCGCACCACTGCCTCATCCTTAGTGGCAAATCCTTCAATAGCAACTCTCACCTTGCCATTCCCATAAAGTTTTACTGTTTCAGAATAGCCCTTTTTATCAAGTTGGGCTACAAACTGGTCGGCCAAACGGTCATTGGGAAAACTACCTGCAATAATAAAATATTGCTTAGGAAGTACAACAGCAGATTCTTTTTTAGATTCAACACTCTCTTTAACAAGATCTTCCAACAGCACCTCTTCTACCACTACAGCATTATCAACAGTGGTTTCGGTGGTACTGGGAATAAACAAATCGAGATAACCCGCCTGGTTATATGTACTTCCGGTAATCTGCTTATTGGCATCGGGCGAAAACAGGAAAAGACCTGCCATCACTGCTACCGAAGCAGCAATATGGCGAATTGATATAGGTCGTAAAACACGACGCACGCTATTTTTCGGGGTATATTCCTCCTCTTTAACTACGATTGGCTCAAAGTGGAAAGTTCCAAAACCAAATGAATCAGTAAGGTAACCGCAGCTGTTATCGGGCTGGAAAATAATATTGCCAATGGCGTCACTCTTCAACGTACCCACCTCATCAATTTGAAATGAGGCACCACTATTTATTGCTGATAAAATATCGGCAACATACTGTTTCACGACAGTGCCGGCAGAGGAATAATCGATACCTTCCTGAAGTGCAACATGATTAATCAGAAGGCCATCATTATGCGATAGCGAACGGTTAAAGCCAATCTCTTTGCGGGGAGGCATAAACATAAGCTTCTCCTCATCCACCTCGGCAGATACGGGATTAGCAACCAGACCACCAAGCCCGGGAACTATCACACAATCGTGCCAATACAACAACTCGCTAATATAACGTCCGATTTTTTTCATTCTACATTGATTTATCATCCTTCCAAAACCAACACAATAATGGGTTCTGTGTTACAACTGCAAAAATACAAAATAGATTGTCAATAATAAACTAAAATCAATTAACAGCTGTTGATAACTTGTTGATAATGCAAAAAACCAATCAACTTCAGAAATGCAATAAGTTTATTATTAGCCATTGAGTACATTAAAGCGGATGTTTATAACTTTTTTGGATTAAAGAAATGTAGATAAAATTGTGAGTTTTGCCATTTTGAACTGCACAAAATCCACTTCACTCATTTACAGTAAAATATGCATAACCCCGCACATTTTCGTGTACGGGGTTATCAAAAACAATTATCATTATACCGCAACAGGTGTTACTCACTTTCCGTCATCACCATAAGTAAGTTCATGCTTAGGCTTGATAAACACCACCATAAGCACTACAGCAAGTACTACAACTACTGCCAATTTACTAAAATCTGCCCCAAGATTACCTGCATCGGTAGAGCTGCCAAGCAGCAAAGTGACAGCATACCCGGCAAACACACCCGCCATATTCATAATGCCATATGCTGTGGCACGCTGTTTCTGGGGCACTATCTGACAAAGTATCGGCATATTGTTGGTATCGAACATTCCATAACCTATACCGAAGAGCATTGCTGCCCCAATCATTGCCACATAGGTGCTTCCAAAGCCCAGCAGCACAAGTGAAGGAATTGTTAGCGAAAGTCCTATCACACTGGTGAATATACGTCCCTTAATGTTCTTCTGCACCCAACGGTCGGATAAAGGTCCACCGATGAGCACACCAATAAACGACGATATGGCGATGGAGATTGTAGCCATTGGGCCGGCAATATCCATTTCAACACCCAGATTGGTGCGAAACAGTGTTGGCAGCCAGTTTTTTGTGCCCCAGCCCGGGAAGCTCGGTGCCATAAAGTAGAACAGCATTATCCAGAACGAGAACGTACCAAGCACCAAACCAAGCGATTGAACTACCGATTGTTTTTTTACTCCGGCATGATTAACTTCTAAAACTCTCTCTGCTGCAGGACTCTCTCTATCGAAAAGCAGGAAAACAAGTACCAACGAATAAATAATTCCTACTATTCCGAAGGAATAAAAAACAGTATTCCAGCTATAGTTCGAAGCAATAGTTGCGCCAAAACCACCAAGTGCCTGCCCTGCATACAAGCCCGACATATGAATACCTATGGCCAGTGAACGTGATTTTGACGAGTGATATTCGGCAATCATTGCCAGGCCGGTGGGCAGATATAGAGCCTCACTGACCCCCATCAGCGCACGAAGCCAATACACCTGGGTGAAAGTAGTTGCAAACCCCATGCTCAGAGTTACTGCCGACCACACAAAGAGGCTGCTAACGATAATCCATTTACGGCTGAAGCGGTCGGCAATAATTCCTGCCACAGGACTCATCAATCCATATATCAGCAGGAATATACCCATAAGCCGCCCAAAATTCTCGGCAACCATCAACTCCTGAATATCCAGCTTCATCGAATCCTGCATGGTAGATAGCATCTGCCGGTCGAGATAGTTGAGCAGAGCCACCACCCACAGTAGCCCTACCACAATCCACGGATATGCTTTAGTGTTTCTCATCTGTTAGTTTTTCGTGTATCGTTAATTAAAAATACAAAAATATCATTACAAAAGAAATATGCTTAACCAGCAGCCTCAAAAAAGAACTACTGATTAAGCATAATCAATTTAACAACAAGGCATTACCACACCTCTTCCTCCTGGTCGGCAACCTTGAAGCCCGGAGTTTGTTTTAATAGAGGGTCAGCATTTAGAGTCGATTTATCAACCGGCCACAAAAGCATGTATTTATCAGAAGATGACAAAAGTGACGAACTTCCGTAAGTAACAGAGGCATCAAAAGCCAATGACTCACCGTCGGCGGCATCTTTCATGCGCACCACATCATACCAGCGTGTTCCTTCCATCACAAACTCACGGTCGCGCTCGTGAAGGATGGCGTATTCATTGTCTTTAAATGATGAGTTGGTATATCCATAAACCGATTCATCCCAATTAGCTCCATAGGCTCGCTTACGAATAATATTAACATATGATGCAACATCGCCACCTTTCATATTCTCAACCTCTGCAAGCATAAGTATAACATCGGCAAATCGGAAAACAGGCATATTGGTATCGTAAACCCTCGCCCCAGTAGAGTTTATTGAACCCATAAATTTACGCACAACAGTACCTGCAACAGTTCCGTCGGCTTTATAGTACTCCCAGAAAGTGGCATCTCGACGTGTATCATTTGCATCAAAACTTTTCCAGAAATTCAGCGTATATTCATATCGCTGAAGGCCGGTTGATTTTATATTAAGCGGATCTGAACTTTGCTTTGCACCATCTTTATCGAAAAAAGAAACAATATTTGCTTCGGCATACATGAAATTACCAACCGATGAAGTTGCTTCACCATCAGCATAGTTAGTAGCAAAGATAATCTCCTTATTAGACTCATTAGTAGAAAGGAAAATGTTTGCAAAATCATTTAATAGGCCAAACTGTGAATTACCTTTCAGATCGTTAAGAAACGATTCGGCTTTTGTAAGATCTCCTGCTTCAGGTTTCTGGCCACCAAGAGTTACCTTAGCCGACCACAGATATACCTGTGCACCAAGCATCTGAGTAGCCGCCTTTGACCATGTTACATTATTAACCCAAGATTTACCCGACTCTTCAAATAATGATATCGATTTATCAATATCTTCTTTAATAAATGCCATAACCTCTTCAGGTTTTGAACGAGCGGTGTATAATTCTTCGGCTGATACCTGTCCATCTAGTACTTTTACTTTTTTTACTATTGGCACCCCGCCATAAGCACGGTACATAGTGAAGTAAAGCATAGATCTAATGCCATATACCTGCGCTAGCAAATAATCTACATCTGCTTTATTGGAAAGATGAATAGATCCACCTTCAATATTCTGGATAACGAGGTTACAGTCGAAAACCATGCCGTAAAGGCCGCCCCAGCTAGACAGACCCGCATTATCGCCGGTTAGACGATTCCCTTTTATCACATCATCGTATGTAGAAACGCCCTGTGAGCTGGTTCCTGTAACTTGCAATCCTCCTCTACCTTCACCAAAATAAAATCTGCGGGTAAAGTCGT
>CAZWOA010000046.1:0-26208 GCA_964635545.1 uncultured Marinilabiliaceae bacterium | reverse complement strand
GTTAAGAGCCTAATAATCAATAAAATAGACCTGAAAGGTCGTATCTCTATAACCTCGGGTGAATGACCCAAGGTGTAATGTGATAGGAAAAGCTACCTGTTATGCAGGATTTATTGAGTAATAAAACTGAATCAAGACTATCAGTATAGCCTCACCCTACGATTTTATCTCATATTGTAAGGTGAAATTGCTGCCAATCTATCTCCTCTTGTAACTTTGATAATCAGCATTTTGTATATGTAAAAACTATTCTTTAATTTTGTTACAGCCGTAACAGTTACGGTGGTAATTGATTGTGTGATATGAAGTTTTATAATAGGACAAGCGAATTAGAGGAGCTTAGAAGAATTCAAAACTTATCGTTCAATGATTATTCCCGAATGACAGTGGTTACGGGAAGGCGTAGAATTGGGAAGACGAGCCTTATAATGAAATCAGTTGAAGATTTGCCTACTGTATATTTGTTTGTTGGGCGTAAAGGAGAAGCAACACTTTGTGCTGAATTTATACCTACTATAAGTCAGTCGCTCAATGTTTTTGTGCCCTATGAGATACGCACTTTTCGTACATTGTTCCAGTTTTTAATGGAATTGGCCACGCATAAACAGTTTAATCTTGTTATTGACGAATTTCAAGAATTCTACAATATCAATGGCTCGGTATATAGCGATATGCAAAATATATGGGACAGTTATCGAAAAAAATCTAAAATGAATTTAATCGTTTCGGGATCTGTATATTCATTGATGCAGAAGATTTTCCAAAACAAAAAGGAGCCGCTCTTTGGGCGGGCAGATAATATCATTAAACTTTCGGCATTTGACTTGGCTACACTCAAGGAAATCATTAGTGATTATAACTCAAATTATACCAATGACGATTTGCTGGCGCTTTATTCAATTACTGGTGGTATTCCAAAATACGTTGAATTATTATGCGATAACAGTTCAGTTACTGTAGATGCAATGATTTCATTTATTGTTCGTGAAAACTCCCCTTTTACTGATGAGGGTAAAAGTTTGTTAATTGAGGAATTCGGTAAAAATTATGCCACATATTTCTCCATTTTGAGTGCTATTTCAGGAGGGATAAACACTCAATCGGGAATAGAAACTGCATTGGGCGACAAAAGTATCGGGGGACAGATAAAACGGCTTATTGAAGATTACAATATAATTGTTCGCCAACGCCCTATACTTGCAAAAGATGGTAGTCAATCTGTACGCTATGAGATACAGGATAATTTTATTCGGTTTTGGTTTAACTATTTCGACCGTTATAGATCATTAATCGAGATAAAGAATTTTGTTGGATTGCAAGCTATTATCAAAGCGGACTATCCAACTTACTCTGGCATTATGTTGGAAAGATATTTCAAACAACAATTTGCCGAAAGCTTTCAATATCGTGAAATTGGCTCTTGGTGGGAGCCCAAAGGCCATCAAAATGAGATTGATATTGTTGCAATCAAATTAGAGAGAAACAAAGCAGTTGTAGTTGAAGTAAAACGGCAGAAGAAGAACTTCAAGCCAACAATATTGGCCACTAAAGCGAAACACCTCAAAGATAAGTTATTGCCTAAGTATCAGATTGATGAACTATGCTTGTCGCTTGAGGATATGTAGTCAATACCTTTAGTTGATAGCTGATAGCCACTATCTACTATCTAGTATGAAAAAGTTGCGGGTAGCCAATAATAAGGCACATCAAGGTTTTATAGCGGCAGAGCGGTAATAGGAAATATCTTCTTAACTATCTTAATGGTGAAAAAATCTGCGTTAATACTCTCTACCACTATCAGCAAAAAAAGAGCCTGAATACATCCAGACTCTCTTTTTTATAGTGACTACAAAAATTATTTGCCCATTTCAGCAAAGTATTTGTAGAAATATGGTATCGTTTCAATTCCGTTGAAGAACTGCTCAAGAGGGAAGTTCTCATTGGGTGAGTGTATAGCATCAGCCTCAAGACCAAAGCCCATAAGCACTGATTTAATGCCCAGTATCTGCTCAAAACTTGATATGATGGGTATTGAACCTCCACTGCGAACAGGAACCGGAGTGCGTTTATACACTGTTTCGAATGCCTTCTCGGCAGCTTTGTAGGCCGGCAAGTCGATGGGGCACACATAGCTCGGTCCGCCATGAAGTGATTTAACATCCACCGAAACATAATCGGGTGCAATGGATTTAAAATGATCAATCAGCAGTTGTGCAATCTCCTCGTGCTGCTGGTTTGGTACCAGACGCGACGATAGTTTGGCATACGCCTTTGACGGAAGCACAGTCTTGGCACCTTCGCCGGTATAGCCACCCCATATTCCGCATACATCAAACGATGGGCGAATACCGGTGCGCTCATTAGTGGCAAAGCCATTCTCACCTTTTAGAGCCTTAACATCAATTGCTTTTTTATACTCACCCTCATTATAAGGAGCCATTGCCATAAGCTCTCTCTCCTTGGCGCTCACCTCAATTACCTTATCGTAGAATCCGGGAATAGTAACCCTGCCTTTATCATCGGTGATAGAAGCCACCAATCGGCACAGTTCGTTGATGGGGTTGGCCACAGCACCACCAAAGAGGCCTGAGTGCAGGTCGCGGTTGGGTCCGGTAACTTCTATCTGCCAGTAGGCTAGTCCGCGCAAGCCGGTGGTGATGGCAGGCACGTCGGGAGCTATCATTCCGGTATCGGAAACCAGAATAACATCGGCCTCGAGCAGTTGTTTGTGCTTGTGGCAGAAGTCGGGCAGGTTGGGCGATCCAATCTCCTCTTCGCCCTCGATGAGGAACTTGACGTTACATGGCAACTGGTTGGTCTTCACCATATATTCGAATGCTTTTGCATGTATAAAGGCCTGGCCCTTATCATCATCGGCACCACGGGCGTATATTTTGCCGTCTCTTATTTCGGGCTCAAACGGCGCACTGTGCCACAGCTCTACAGGATCTACCGGCATCACGTCGTAGTGGCCGTAAACAAGCACTGTGGGCAATTTGGGATCTATGATTTTCTCGCCATAAGCAACAGGATTTCCGTTGGTAGGCATCACCTCGGCACGGTCGGCACCGGCAGAGAGCATTAGTTCGCACCACTTCTCGGCGCATCGCTGCATATCTGCTTTATGATCGGACGAAGAGCTTATCGAAGGGATGCGGATTAGCTCAAACAACTCGCTAAGAAAACGATCTTTATGAGTGTCAATATATGACTTCAAATTTTCCATAATACATCAAATTATTAAAATTCGTTGTAAAATAGGAAAATCCATCGTAATAGAAAACGAAAAAAGTCACATCAGCAAAGAAAGATTAAAAAAAGCTGCTTCACCGATGACGCAGCTTTCTATAATTATAAAACAGGTGTACAGTTATGAATTGGCACATGTATGGAACACGGCACTCACATCTTCGTCTTCTTCGAGCTTGCCCAGCAGTTTTTCAAACTCTACATACTGCTCTTCGGTAAGCTCTTTTGTATCGGTAGGGATACGCTCAAACTCGGCACTCTCAATCTCGAAATCGTTCTCTTCCAGATATTTCTGAATTGGACCGAATGATTCGAACTCACCATAAACCATTATGTGCTCATCTTCGGCAAAAATCTCAGAAACACCGGCATCAATCATTTCCAGTTCAAGTTCTTCAATATCAACACCCTCTTTGGCTTTTATCTTGAAGTTGCACTTATGCTCAAAAAGGTAATCAACCGAGCCAGAAGTACCAAGAGATCCGTTGTATTTGTTGAAATAACTGCGCACGTTAGCCACTGTGCGGGTTGGGTTATCGGTGGCAGTCTCTACCAGCACCGCTATACCATAGGGGCCATATCCTTCATACACAACCTCTTTGTAGTCGGTTACGTCTTTTGATGTAGCTTTTTTAATAGCCCTCTCCACATTCTCTTTGGGCATATTGGCAGCCTTGGCATTCTGCATAAGCACCCTTAGCCTAGCGTTTGCGGCCGGATCGGGACCTGCTGCTTTCACTGCAATAACGATATCTTTACCTATTTTGGTGAAGGTTTTTGCCATTGTGCCCCAGCGCTTTAGCTTACGGGCTTTTCGATATTCAAACGCACGTCCCATAGTATTTTGATGTTTTTATATAAATTTTGTTTGAGTGACAAATTTAATCGTTGATTCTAAAATTGCCAACTATTAAATTGAAATTAAATCACTACTCATCATCTTGATTACCTTTAATTCCCTCCTTTGCAAGCACTGATGCTATATTTTCAAGTTCGGCATAAAATGGCTCGCCATATTTGCGTATGATGGGGTCTTTAAGAAACTTATAAACAGGCACTCCTGCTTTGGCTCCCAACACACGTGCTGGCTCACACACAAACCACTGATGGTAGTTGAGTGCCTCGAAAGAGCGGTATTTCGTTACCCTGATAGGATAGAGATGGCATGAAATAGGTTTTTTAAAGCTTACCTTACCATCGTTATAAGCCTGTTCGATGGCGCACTTCCATATTCCGTCTTCACCCTGGATAGCATAAACACACTCTTCGTCGCCAATTATCGGTGTTACCTTATCACCATCGGCATCGATAACCCATTTGCCATTCTTCTCAATCTCGGCCACTGCTTCGGCTGCAAGATATGGTTTCACAGTTTCGTATATCTGCTCCAGTATCAAAGTCTCATCGTCCTCGAGAGGTGCACCCGACTCACCCGCCACGCAGCACTCTCCATGACAGGCATGAAGGTCGCAAATAAATTTCTTCTCAAATATGTCAAGGCTTATCACCTTATCGTCAACCTGAACCATCTAATCTATAGTATAAAATTATGAGTGCGTAAAGATACCAATATCTTTTGGTTGCTAAAAATTGACGAATGAAAAAAGGAGGCTATCAACCTCCTTTTATTCAATTTATTAATAGTTTTTGCACTCAAGCTCGAAATAGCTCTGTGGATTAAGACAAGCTGGGCAGTTTTTCGGTGGTTTGGTACCTTCGTGAAGATATCCACATTCGCGGCATTTCCACACCATTTTGTCACCACGCTCAAATACAAGTCCGTTCTCAAGATTATCGTAAAGCTTACGGTAACGCTCTTCGTGAGCCTTCTCAACTTTGGCAATGATTTTAAATGCTGAAGCCACATCCTTAAAACCTTCTTCCTCGGCAATGCGGGCAAATTCAGGATAAAGATCGGTCCACTCTTCATTCTCTCCTTCGGCAGCAGCCTGAAGATTCTCAAGTGTGTTACCCACTTTACCTGCTGGGTATGAAGCGGTAATCTCTACCATACCTCCCTCAAGGAAGTTGAAAAAGCGACGGGCGTGCTCACGCTCATTATAGGCTGTCTCTTCAAATATAGCTGCTATCTGCTCAAGCCCCTCAATGCGAGCCTGTTTTGCAAACATATCGTAACGTGCACGGGCCTGTGACTCACCGGCAAATGCTTTGAGCAGATTTTGCTCAGTTTTTGTTCCTTTTAATCTGGTCATAATATAGGTATTTGTTCATGTCGAAATTAGTAAATATTAGTGCTACACCTGCATTATAAACCAGAAAAAGCACCACTGAGGGTGCTTTTTATATCTAATCTAAATTGAAATTATGCTAAAGTAATAAGCGACTTACCTGTCATTGCGGCAGGTTGCTTAACTCCCATAATTGTTAGAATTGAAGGAGCCACATCGGCAAGGATACCATCTTTAACAGTTCCTTTGCGGTCGGTAACCCAAATGAACGGAACAGGATTGAGCGAGTGTGCTGTATTTGGTGTGCCATCGGGGTTGATAGCGTTATCGGCATTACCGTGGTCGGCAATTACGATAGCTTCATAGCCATTGGCAACGGCAGCTTCAATAACCTCTTTAAGGCACTGATCCACCGCTTTAACAGCTTTTTGTATAGCTTCATATACGCCTGTGTGGCCAACCATATCGCCATTGGCAAAGTTAAGAACCACAAGGTCGTGTTTTTTCTTATTTAGCTCGGCTACCACATTGTCTTTCACCTCAAAGGCGCTCATCTCGGGCTGTAGGTCGTAAGTGGCAACTTTAGGCGAGTTAACCAGGATACGCTCTTCACCTTTGAACACTGCCTCGCGGCCACCTGAGAAGAAGAATGTAACGTGTGCATATTTCTCGGTCTCGGCAATACGAAGTTGGTTAAGACCGTTGGCCTCCATAACTTCACCAAGGGTTTCGCTCACATTATCTTTGTCGAATAGTATGTGCATTCCCTCAAATGTAGAGTCGTAAGGAGTCATTGTGCAGTAATGCAGTGGCATGGTTTTCATGCCATACTCAGGCATATCTTTCTGTGTTAGCACCACTGTAATTTCGCGTGCACGGTCGTTACGGTAGTTGAAGAATACTATTACATCACCTTCTTTGATGGTTGCTACCGGTTTTCCGGCCTCATCAACAGCAACAATAGGTTTGATGAATTCGTCGGTAACTCCCTCATTATATGAATCTTCGATAGCATCAAGCACGCATTTGGCTGATTTGCCTGTGCCACTCACCATAAGGTCGTAGGCCTCTTTTACGCGCTCCCAGCGTTTGTCGCGATCCATTGCATAGTAGCGACCAATAACTGAAGCCACTTTTCCGCCCACGGTCTTCATCTGCTCAAGCAACTCGGCCATGAAGCCTTTACCACTGCGGGGATCGGTATCGCGACCATCCATAAATGCATGAACATAAGTTTTTTCGATTCCGAAATTTTTAGCTACTTCAAGCAGTTTGTAAAGGTGCTCCTGGCTACTGTGCACACCGCCTTTAGATACCAATCCAAGGAAGTGAACCTGCTTGTTATTCTCTTTGGCATAGTTATAAGCCTTTACAAGCTCAGGGTTTTTGGCAATACTACCATCAGCACAAGCGCGGTTTATTTTTACGAGGTCTTGATACAGAACACGTCCTGCACCAATGTTAAGGTGTCCCACTTCCGAGTTACCCATCTGCCCGTCGGGTAGGCCCACGTTTTCGCCACTGGCCTGCAGCTGTGCGTTGGGATATTTTTGAGTAAGACTCTTGAAGAAAGGAGTTTCACCATTAAAAACAACATCCGATTTTGAATGGTCACCATAACCCCATCCATCGAGAATCACTAAAATTGTCTTCTTATTCATATCTTATTAATTAATTTTTTTCTGATGATTCAAAAACACAACATCATGTCATTAGGCAACCACCCAAAAAGAGAATTACCGACAGCATGTCATTAAGAGCTGCAAAATTACCTAAAAATGGGTGACAATCAAAACATATAATTTTAAAGTATGACCTACATCATAATAAACAAATATTAATCCAAAGGGTTGACTATCATTTAGGAATTAACAATTATTAAAACGAAAAAAGGCGGAAAAAATCCGCCTTAATATCATTACTCAATTCTTCTATTAATTAAGAGCAAGAAGTTCTTGAGTTTCCATCATCTGTTGCAGTTGTGCAGCAGTTGTGTTGTTAGGGTTAACATCGAAGCTTGAGCCATCGGGCATAAAAATACGCGCCATTGCATTGCCGTTGGCATCCTCAACCATTTGAACAAGTTTTACGTTACCATCCTCTTTTTGAAGCATCCAAGCTGCTTCGTTCTCATCAAATATAAGAGTTGTTTTATCGCCTTTGTTAGCGCCTGTAAGCATCTCTATCTCGCATTTGTTGTGAGTAGCAGTAAGTTTCATTTGCTCACCGTCTTTCTCAACGATTTGCTCTCTAATTTCGCCATCTTTCATTGCTATAGGATTGTTGCCACTCCAGAATTCGATGGTATTAAAAACTACAGCATCAACAAATGTGGTAACTTCATATATAGGAACTACTACGAATGCAAAGAATACTACTGCATTAACAAATTTGTCGCCAATCTGACCATTCCAAGCATGAAGTCTAGTAGTTAGACGGAAAGGACCATAGCAGCTTGATGACAACACTGCAACGGTCATTACAAAGGCTAAGATTCTTAGTTTTCTCATGATTAAATATTATTTAATTAGAATATGAGTGCAAATTACACCCTATGTGCATTAAAATCAACCCTGTTTTACCTAAAAAATATTAAAAAAAACCTCAATCAGCAAAATTATGCTCCGAGTTGTTCCTTTAGATGTTTGCACCACTGTTCAACTCGTCCATCGGTTAAGTCGGGCTCATTATCTTCATCGAGGGGAAGGCCTACAAACTCACCGTTAATGATTGCTGCCGACTCGGAGAAGTCGTAACCATCAACCGGCCACTGCCCTATTACGTTCACTTTTTTGGGTAAGAGCAGGTCGTAGAGGGTGCCCATTCCGTCGCAAAATGTATCGGGATATGTGTTTTGATCGCCCAAGCCAAATATGGCAAATGTCTTACCTTCAATGTTTTGACGCACCAATGAGGTCTTAAACATATCAAAATCATCCTGCATGCTACCCATTCCCCAAGTGGAGGTGCCAAGAATTATCAAGTCAAACTGGGTGAGGTCAAGTTTGGCGGCATCATTCACAGCCGATATATATGCATCGGGGAAATAAGCGTGTATTTTACTAGCCACAAACTGGGTGTTTCCCAGCGATGACCCGTATAAAATTGCGGTCTTCATAGATATAGAATTAATTAAATTACTATAATCAGTAGTTTGATTATGCTTGTATAACAATGAATATAATTAAAATGTTTATTTCTTTCTGATAAGCGATAACCCATCGCGAATAGGTAATATTACATTCTCTACCCGTTCATCCTCTTTCACCAATCTGTTAAATTCAAGAATTCCTTGCGTATATCTGTCGTTCTCATCAACATCATCCACCACTTTACCATCCCATAATATATTGTCGGCCAGTATATAACCACCTTCATTAAGGTAGTTCATAGCCATATGGTAATACTGCGGATATTGACGTTTATCGCCATCAATAAAAATCAGGTCGTAACGCTTATTTAATGCCGGCACAATATCGAGTGCACTTCCGATATGCACCTTTATCATATGTGAATAATCGGACTTGGCAACAAATTCATTTATAAACAGTTCCATCTCGTCATTCACTTCAATTGTATCGATAAACGCACCTTTGCGCCTCATTCCCGATGCCATAGCAATGGCCGAATAGCCTGTAAAAGTGCCTATTTCAAGCACGTTAAGCGGATTAATCATATTGCAAAGCATTTTAAGCAACACGCCTTGTAGGTGACCGCTAACCATGCGCGGACGCAAAACTCTTAAGTGTGTCTGTCGGTCAATTTCATGAAGAACGGCCTCTTCATCATCAATATGGTTACATATATATTGTTCGAGGTCAAGCGAATTAGTCATTTACTGCTCTAAAAATTAATGTTGATAAATTGTCGGGATGCATTATTTCGTTGGCGATATCCTGAATCTGCAACGGAGTAATATGGTCTATTTTATAGCAAATATCATCTATAGAATCTATATTATCGTACAGTAATATGCTTTTACCCATGGATAACATTTGATTTTCAAGACTTTCGGCGCCTATCACAATCTGCCCTTTTAGCTGGCGAGCCGCACGATGAAGCTGTAATGTGGTGAGAGGAATATTACACAGTTTTTTCAACTCTTTGTTTATCAGATTCATCGACCTGTCAATATTCACGGTATCAGTACCCAGATAGATATTAAACAAGCCTGTGCCACAATAGGGCGTGTACGACGATTCCACGTTATATGCTATGCCGTTACGCTCCCTCAAGGCCATGCTTAGACGCGAATTCATGCCCGGCCCGCCCAGTAGGTTAGTAACCAGATACAGCCCCAGCCGGTTTTTGCTATCATGCCCATAGGCCTGATTACCCAGCAGTATGTGGCTCTGAAATGATTCCTTATCCACAATCATACTGTTTTTCAGGAAAGATACCGACTGCGGACGACCATTACCCCTGTAACTTTCAGTTACAGAGCCTAAAAGAGTTTCGCAAAGAGCAACCACTTTTTTGAAAGAAATATCACCAACAAAGCAAAATACAATTTGGTCGGTATGGTAATTATCAGCAATGAAATTGAGGATATGTTCCCTTGTAAACGACTGCAAATGCTCGGGAGTGCCCAGAATATTGTAGCCCATAGGGTCGGTGGGATAAACCATAGCTTCAAAATCATCAAAAATCATCTCCGATGGAGTGTCTTTATAGGAGTTAATCTCATCAATAACCACCTCTTTCTCCTTTTCAATCTCCTTCTGCGGAAATATTGAATTGAAAGCAATATCGGAAATCAGCTCCACGGCACGTCTGTAATCCTCTACCAGGAAAGATGCGTGTATGCATGTTTCCTCCTTGGTTGTATAGGCATTAAGCTCACCGCCCACATTCTCGAGCCTGCTCAATACATGATAGGCTTTTCGTTTGTTGGTGCCTTTGAACAGCACATGCTCAATGAAATGCGCCAATCCTTGCTCATGCGGCTTCTCATCGCGCGAGCCGGTATTGATAACAATGCCACAATGAGCCACAGCGCCTTTTACATGGCTATGGATGATGCGTATTCCGTTATTTAAAGTATGACGTTGAAAATTCATTCAAAAAAATTAAACTGCAAAATTACTTAAAAATCAGCTCAATCGACCAATAGAGAGTTGACTATTATCAACTTATTTTCAAAAAACATTTTGAAGTAAAAATATCTTGTTTATATTTGCATCGCAATTGTAAAAAGGTGCCATAGCTCAGTTGGTAGAGCAAAGGACTGAAAATCCTTGTGTCCCCGGTTCGATTCCTGGTGGCACCACTAAAGAAACCATCTCGCAAGAGGTGGTTTTTTTGTTTTAAGATGCCACTCCTACGGAGTTTTTATTGCTTGCTGTTATTTTTCTACAAAGATTTCGCTCCTACGGCGCTGAGTTATTCCGTTGACCCATTAAGAAAGTTAAGATCTTAACAATCAAAAAAATAATCCTTAATTATCTTAATGGTGAAAAAAACAACAGAAAACTCAAAAAACTTTTGTAGTTTTGCGATGCTTTTTAAAATTAACGATGAAATGAGGGATAGGATAATAGAAGTTGCTCTTAATTTATTTTTAAAAAATGGAGTCAGGGCAATTACTATGGATGACATAGCAAATAATAACGGAATATCAAAACGCACTCTTTATGAGATATTTAAAGACAAAAACAACCTTTTAATCAACTGTCTGAATCGATTAGAGAAGATAAAAGAAGAAGCTTACTCAAAAAACTACATCAATGACGTAGATATTGTTGATATGTTTCTTCATATGCTTCAATATGGTACACAGATGATTAAAACCATAAATCCACTATTTGTTGAAGATATTAAGAAGTTTCACTATCAAGTGTGGCAGGACTGCGACCAGAAGATGAGAGCGCAAGACATGAAGTTTCATTCATTCATATTGCGTAAAGGCATAGACTTAAAACTGTTCAGAGCCGACATTAATGTGGAGGTTGTTACCGGAATATTATTGGCACAGATGCAAATTATTGCCGATGAATCAATATTCCCGTCAAATAAATATTCGAAGCATGATATTTTTGAAAATATGCTTGTAAACTATGTACGCGGAATATCTACTCCCGCAGGTATTAAGCTTATAGACGAAAAATTAGATAAATATAAGCGGGGGCTGGTTAGATTTGAATACAAAACAAACAATAGAATAATATGATGAAACACAGAGTTTTAACATGGCTTTGCATGGTCGCACTCTTTAGCTCGGCCGGATGGGCACAAAAGGTAGCCATGAGTGTAGAGCAGGCTCAGGCCTTTGCGTTGGAGAACAACAAACTCTCCAAGAATGCACTACTCTCCATAGATGAGGCACAGGCCAAATATTGGGAAGCAGTTGCCGCAGGATTGCCACAAGTGGATATTTCGGCCGATTACAACAACTTCCTGGGTGCCAGTGCCAGTTTTTTCGGCCAAAAGATATCCTTCAATCCCACCAGTAATGCGCAGATTACGGTATCTCAGCTACTGTTCAACGGTCAATACCTGATGGGAGTGCAGCTATCTAAGGTTGCTCAATCCATATCTAAAATGCAGAAACATAAAACCGACCATGAACTTAAAATTGATGTTGCCAATGCCTATTATCTTGCTTTGGTGGCTCAAAAATCTAAGGAGTTGATAAGCGATAACCTAAAAAACATTCAGGATATTCACAAAAAAACCGAGGTAGCTGCTGCTGTGGGTGTAATAGAGCCTACCGACCTCGATCAACTTACTGTGCAGGTGGGAATGCTTGAGAATAGCGTTAAAGCTGTGGAGCGACAGATAGAGATTGCATATAATGTGCTTAGACTACATACCGGCTTGGGTGCTGATGCCGAACTGGAACTCACCGAATCGCTGGAAACAGTTGTGGGTAGAATGATAAATAGTAAGGATGAATCTTCAGCCTACAACCTGCATGACAATATCGACATGCAACTTATGGAGAGCCAGCTCACCATAGCCCAGAAGCAGATAAAACTGGAACAAGCATCCGGACTTCCCACTTTGGCGGGTTATTATCAATATACCGAGAAACTATTGAAGCCCGAATTTGATATCAGTCCTAAAAATACTGTAGGACTAACCCTTAAAATACCGGTGTTTTCAAGTGGTTTGCGCAACTCGAAAGTTAAGCAGGCACGTATAAACCTGCAAAGTGCCGAAAATACCAAAGAGCTTCTTTGGGATCAGTTGCAAATACAGGAGAAGCAGGCCCGTTTCAACCTTGTGAACGCCTGGGAGCAGTATGCCAATCAGAATCAAAATATAGAGGTATCAGAAAAAGTATTCGAGATGATATCTTTAAAATATGAGCAGGGATTAGTATCTGGCATCGACCTGATAACCGCCAGCAATAACTTCGTTACTGCCCAAAACAACTATATCAGCTCGGTACTGCAGCTAATGCAAGCCGGTCTGGAGTTAGAGAAACTCTATTCGGAACAATATAATAACAAACAATAAACAGAACTGAGATGATTAAAAGAGGTTTTATACTGTCGGCAACAGTTATTGGCGGTATCTTGTTATCTCTATCTTCATGCGGAAGCAAAAGTGAAGATAACAAAGCTGATACAAAATCGGCAACAGAAAAAGTAAAGGTTATAACCCTCAATAAGAGTTATATAGATCGTGTGGTAGAGTATTCATCTTCACTATCGGCTTACGAAGAGGTACATATGGCTCCATCAACCCCGGGACGCATCGAGAAGATTAATGTGGAAGTGGGCGATAATGTCAAGAAAGGTGATGTGGTGGCTGTGATGGATCAAACATCATTGCATCAGGCTACAGTGCAACTACGGAATGCCGAGGCGGACTACAACCGATTTGACACACTGGCAAAAGTGGGTGGCGTAGCACGTCAGCAATATGAGCAGGTGAAGGCCGCATACGATATCGCAAAGTCTAATGTTGAGTTTCTGAGTGAAAACACACGTCTTAGAGCACCATTCAAGGGTGTGGTATCAGGTAAGTATTTTGAAGATGGCGAATTATACTCCGGTTCACCCACGGTAGGAAACAAAAGTGCAGTGGTATCATTAGTGCAGATAAGTCCACTCAAAATTCTTGTTAATGTGTCGGAGCAGTACTTTCCCAAAGTTAAGAAAGGCATGGATGTGCGTATATCGGCCGATATTTATCCCGGCAAAACATTCAATGGCAAGGTGTTCCGCATTCATCCCACCATCGACCCCGCTTCACGTTCGTTTGTTGTAGAGGTTGAAGTAGGCAATGGTAGCGAAGAGCTTCGCCCGGGTATGTTTGCACGTGTGGTATTCTACATGGATAGACAAGAAGCCCTATTGGCACCCGCTATATCGGTTATGAAACTTCAAGGTTCTGATGAGCGTTTCCTATTCGTGGTGCGCGACGGATTGGCAAAACGCATAAGCGTGAAATTAGGACAGCGAGTTGATGATAATGTAGAGGTGCTGTCGGATGAGATTACTGAAGGCGATGCTCTAGTAGTATTTGGGCAGGCTCGTCTGCTCGATGGTGTTGCAGTAACTGTTGTTAGTGAGTAAGTATTTCTATTATAGAGAATTAATGATATGAGTATATATAAAAACGCAGTAAACAACCCCATATCGACAATGATGGTCTTTGTCGGCATTATGGTTTTGGGTGTTTACTCGCTAATAAAACTTCCGGTGGATCTCTATCCAGAGATGGAGCCGCCATACATTTCAGTTATTACCACATACGCGGGTGCCAACGCCTCCGATATAGAGAATAACATCTCAAAAAGGATGGAAGATGCCCTTAACTCGGTGGATAAACTGAAGGAGATAAACTCGGTGTCGTATGACAATATGTCGGTGGTGAGTCTTGAATTTGAATGGGATGCCAACCTCGACGAAGCCTCTAATGATATTCGTGATGCCATTGACAGAATTCTTGATTTCCTACCCGATGGTGCCGATAGACCTACTATTTTTAAGTTCAACACCAGCATGATTCCCATTATTTTCTATGCTATTACTGCGGATGAGAGTTATTCGGGACTTGCCAAAATTATCGACGACCAGGTTGTGAATCCTCTTAACAGGATTGACGGTATAGGTTCCATAAGCCTTATTGGTGCACCTAGTCGTAAAATCTATGTTGACCTTGATGCCAAACTAATGGATGCCTACAATATAACCCTCGAGCAGGTAGGTAATGTGGTGACTTCCGAGAACTTAAATGTGCCGGCAGGTAATGTTAAAATGGGGCTTATCGACTATCAACTGCGCGTGCAGGGTGAATTTACCGATAGCCGAGAACTTAATGACCTTGTGGTGGGGAACTACGACGGCAAAACAATACTGCTTAAAGATATTGCCCAGGTGAGGGATACTATAAAAGATGTGTCGCTCGACGAACGTATTGACGGTAAGCAGGGTGTGCGTATGTTTGTTATGAAACAGAGTGGAGCCAACACTGTGCGTATCGCCCGCGAGGTGAAAAAGATGATGCCTGAACTTCAGGAAAATCTTCCGCCCGACATAAAAATTAATGAGATTGTAGATACTTCGAAATTTATTCGCGACTCCATAAGCAACCTCTCCGAGACCATACTGTATGCACTTGTGTTTGTGGTGCTTGTGGTGTTTGCATTCCTGGGCAGGTGGCGTGCTACAATCATTATCGTGCTCACCATCCCAATTTCGCTCATCGTGTCGTTTATCTATCTGTTTGTAACCGATAGTTCGCTCAATATCATATCATTAACCTCACTCTCAATAGCCATTGGTATGGTGGTGGATGATGCCATTGTGGTGCTTGAGAATATCACTAAACACATTGAGCGAGGTGCCAGTCCGCGGGAGGCGGCAATTTTTGCCACCAACGAGGTATGGCTATCGGTAATTGTTACCACGGCGGTGATAGTGGCAGTGTTTATGCCGCTTACCATGGTATCAGGCATGACAGGTGTGCTGTTTAAAGAGCTGGGCTGGATTGTAACAATTACAGTGGTAGTATCAACTATTGCGGCAATCACCCTCACCCCTATGCTATCGTCGATGTTGCTCAGAATTCGTCCGAAGGATAAAGTATATGGCCGTTTCTCGTATAAAAACACGATGGAAAAATGGCTCGATAATCTGGATGTATTCTATGAGAAAACCATTCGTTGGAGTTTACTTAACAAAAAGAAGGTTTCAGGATTATCATTTCTGATTTTCTTTGCATCATTCGGATTGATTAAATTTATCGGTACCGACTTTATGCCCGAGTCTGATGAGAGCCGCATATCTATCGCTGTTGAGCTTCAAACAGGATTAAGGGTGGAAGAATCTTCAAAAGTTGCACGCCGCATCGAAGGAATAATAAAAGAGAGATATCCTGAAGTGGTGCTTACATCTACCTCAACAGGTGCCGATGATGAAGGGTCGTTTAACTCCCTGTTCGCATCAACCGGCTCCAACCTTATCAACATAATGCTAAAACTTACCGATGTGGGTGAGCGCGACCGCTCTGTATGGGATATTGCCGAGGATATACGCCAACAACTTTATGGCATTGCCGAGATAACAAACCTTTCGGTTTCGACGGCATCGCAGGGCTTTGGTGGAAGCAGCAATAATGTTGATATTGAGATATATGGATTCGATTTTGACGAGACCAACCGCCTTGCACTTGAGATAAAAGACAAGGTATCAACACTTAAGGGTGCCCGCGATATTCAAATCAGCCGTAAGGCCGATAAGCCTGAATTCCAGATAGTGCTTGACAAGAAAAAGCTGGCTCTTCACGGACTTAGCAGTGCTGCCGTGTCGGCAGGCATACGAAATCGTGTGGACGGCATGGATGCTTCAAAATTCAGGGAAGAGGGTGAAGAGTATGATATTATCGTGCGTTTTGCCGAGAAGTACCGAGAGTCAATATCCGACCTGAACAATATCACCATCACAACGCCCGAAGGTAAACAACTGAAACTACAGGAGATAGGCGAAGTTAAAGAGTACTGGGGACCACCAAATATTGAGCGTAAACGTAAAGAACGTATCGTTACTGTATCGGTTAAGCCTGTAGGTGTGTCGCTGGGCGATATGGCAACATCAATAAAACAAGAACTTAAAAGTGTGGAAATACCACAAAATATTATTGTTAACGTGGGTGGTGCTTATCAGGATCAGGTGGAGTCATTCCAGGATTTGGCAATGCTGCTGCTACTGTCGCTGGTACTTGTATTTCTGGTGATGGCGTCGCAGTTCGAATCGTTTGTGATGCCGTTTGTGATAATGTTCTCGATTCCGTTTGCATTTACGGGGGTTATATTGGCACTGTTCATCACCGGTACTTCGCTGAGTGTGATTGCTGCCCTGGGAGCTGTGCTTCTGGTGGGAATTGTGGTGAAGAACGGTATCGTGCTGGTGGACTACATCAACCTTATGCGCGACCGGGGATATGAGCTGCATGAAGCGATTGCACTTTCGGGCCGTTCGCGTCTGCGCCCGGTATTGATGACCGCCTTTACCACCGTGCTGGGTATGTTCCCAATGGCCATCAGCACCGGCGAGGGTTCGGAAATGTGGCGCCCAATGGGTATAGTAGTTATCGGTGGCCTGGTAGTATCCACAGTTATCACCATGGTTATTGTGCCTGTGATGTACAGCGTACTTGCCAAGAGTGGCGAGCGCGACAAAGTGAAAAAAGTGCGTGCCATGTTCGAGTTTATGAACGACTGATGAAGTTCTACTCCAAAACTGCTTGCTTTAACCGGCAGTTTTGGATACGATTATAATTTAGAAATTTGTTTTAACCTAAAATAAAACAATCAGATGAAAGCTGTATTTATCGCTTTTAATCAGGCAAATACCGAGCGTGTGGAGTATATGCTCGATAAGCTTGAAATTAGAGGATTCACTTGGTGGAATAACGTGAGCGGACGAGGCTCCGTTTCCGGCGACCCAAGGATGGGAACCCACACCTGGCCCGAGATGAACTCGGCACTGCTCACTATGGTTGAAGATAGCAAAGTGGATGAGCTACTCAAAAGGGTGAGAAAACTTGATGAAGTGAACGAGGAGGTGGGAATACGTGCCTTTGTATGGAATATAGAGGCAACTGTGTAGTATTTGTTTTTAGTTTTTCATATGTTTAATTAAAAAGAGAGCTCAAAAGGCTCTCTTTTTTCATTAATTAATTTACAATGCAAATTTTTTGGCAGAACATAGGTGGATTAAAAATCCATATCCTGCCGCCCCTCGTTGCAAACGAGAGGCAGTATCAGCTTATTTCTTGATGATTTTATGCGTAGTACGACGATTATCAGCAGTAGAAACAGTAATTACATAAACCCCTCTGGGTAATGATGTTACATCAACCTTTGCATCATTGCCGCCATATCCCTGCGCTACAACTATGCTTCCCGAAAGGTTGGCTACCTCCACCGACTGTATAGCAACTTCACTATTAATATTAATTACTGATGATGCAGGATTAGGCCATACAGCGATGTTGCTGTCTATGCTAACCTCATCCCCTATGCCGGTAATAACATTAAAGCCCTCCATTTTCTTCTGCGAGAAAATATAATAGGAGCCCGGAGCTGAGTAGAGGGTCATGTCCTTGTTGGTTACTAAAATACTGTCACCCCTGTAGTGGTTATACCACCATCCGGTGTGGGTGAAGCCAGGCTTTACGTAATCTTTCTTAACACCGAAATTTGCAATCGCTATAACGTCGTTATCACTGTGCCTCAACACAATTTTTTTAACTGATCCATATACCTCCATGCTGAAATCGGTTGTAGCAAACACAGGCTCTGTGGTTTTCAATTTTATAAGGTTAGAGTACACGTTGAACAGTTGTTTTCTGTTCATATCCTTCATATACTCCCATCGTGGTGGCTTAGGCGATGTACGTCCGTCGTAATTGATGCTCACATCATATCCTCGTTCACCAAATTGCCATATCATCTTTGGCCCGGGAATGGTAAAGAACAGTGCTGCAGCAGCTTCCATCCGGTGTAATGCAGTAGTTACATCTTTAGTAGAGTAATCTTCAAAGGCATTACCATACATTGTGTTTTTATACATTAATCGCTCTTCATCATGGCTCTCCATGTATGTCACCAGGTTTGGCTCTGTCCAGCCGCTGCGGTTGGTATAAGCAGCCCAACTCAAATCCGACTCGCTGGTGTAGCCCATCGTGGCCTGGTTATAACTGTGCGTCATGTTGCCCCACAGCATAATGCCATGATTGGCAAGTTCGGCTTCCTCTTTATTGTCGGATAGATGTTCGAATATTACGAGCGCGTCATTTTTGCGTTTCCATATCTCGTCCGACATCCGTTTTAATATTCTGATGCGCGATGCGTCGTATGCACTGGCCCATATATCGCCACTGGTAGCAGGATACTGTGTGTTGGTGAATCCTTTGGTAAAGTCGAACCTGAAACCATCAATTTTATACTCGCTCATCCAATAGGAGCATATACTATCCACCAGCTGCTGGGTGTGTACGCTCTCGTGATTGAAGTCGTAACCCCATTGGGCATCAGGGTTTTTCATGTTATGCTCACGGTTATACCATGGGTTGTCGGTTGATGGCTTGCCACCATCAAGATACATCTGTGCAAATGGCGACTGACCAAATGAGTGGTTGAGCACCATATCCATTATCACTGCAATTCCGTTCTGATGGCACACATCAATAAATGTGCGGTAATCATCGGGCGTGCCATAAGCCTTATCGGTAGCAAAGTAGAATGAAGGGTTGTAGCCCCAACTGTCGTTACCCTCAAACTCATTGAAAGGCAGCAGCTCAATTGCATTAACACCCAATCTCTTAAAGTATGATATTGAGTCGGTTATGGTTTTTATATCTTTCTGCAAAGTGAAATCCCTAATCAGCAACTCATAAATCACCAGGTTCTCTTTGGCAGGAATCTTAAAGTTGGTCACCGACCATTTAAAGTTATCTTCTTTGGTTGTCATCACCGATACAGCATTATCGGCACCTGCAACCGGATAGGGCTTTAGGTTGGGATATACCGATTCGGGAATATATTTATCGTTCCAAGGGTCGAGTATCTTATTGGTATATGGGTCGGCAATTTTTACATCATTATCAATCCAATATTGATAGGCATACTCCATATTTTTATCCAATCCAGTGATTTGAAGCCAGAATATATCACCATCTTTTTTCATTTGATAGTTATTATCGGGCTGCCAGTTATTAAAGTCGCCGGCTACATAAACACTGGTTTTCTTAGGTGCAAAAAGGACAAACAGGCCTTCGGTATCGCTAATTCTGTTGAAGCCCCTTCGATAATCGACAAGCGGCACAGGAGCCTCTTCTGTATCTGTTTTAATTACGAAAATTGATGATGTTTCAACCTCATCAGTACCCGATTTGGCTATTGCTTTTAGTGTGTGAGTTCCCTCTGTGGGAGCTGTAAATGTGTGTATTAATTGGTTGGTAGTTGTCTCTGCCAATTTACTATTGTCGAGGTAAAGCTCTATCGACTCATTGAATGCAGCATTCACCTTAACTGCAATACTCTGGGCTGGTGACACATAGAAAAATGATGATGCAGGTGTTTCGAACGCCACTGAAAGTGCCGCCTCATACACATCAACAAGAACATCTTTATCGCCGGTCTCTTTACCGGTTTTTGTTCCGTCACTGCTTCGGAATACGAATGCCATCTTCAGGATTTTCTCACCTGCAGGCACTCCGTAAAATTCAGAAATAGATGGCGATATTGTTATGGCATAGCTGTTGCTGCCAGTGCGTGTCATTTTGCACGCGTCAACATTCTTGTCCCAGGCAGCTTTTACATATTTCCAGTCGCTATCACCGGTACTTTTATCGGTAATCACACCCATGTGAGCATACACCTCGCCTGTGTAGCCCTTTAAACCTGCCGAGCCCTTAGTGGCATCGAAAGAAACAGTAACCTGCCTATCGGCAGTGGGCAATGCGGGATTGGTTGATACCGGCTGTGCTTTAAGCGTAACTACCCAAAGCATCATAATAAATATAGATAGTAAAATTTTTGTCATTTGAAAGAGTAATTTAGATGATGATAAGTATATTGAAAAATATTGGCTTTGGCAATTAGCTATGTGCAAAAAAAGCTGTCCCCTCTAAAGGGACAGCTAATTTACTTACGCAAATGTAATTAATCAATTGATGACGTGTTATCATCGAAATGATAGGTAATCTTTTGACCAGGTTGAGCATTTACCTTATCAGGCAAGTCTCCAGTGTTGTTTCTATACTTAATTTTTCCATCTACAGGTAAGAATTCAGCATTCCACCAAGCAGGAATCCATGCATGTTTTACGAATGTGCGTACATCATCGGAACTAGTTAATGCAGGGGAAACCAGAGTCTTAGCATCATTATCAACAGTGAAGAGGGTTGCAGGATCTTCATCCCAGCCGGTGAATGCATTTCCGATACCATACACTTTAGGTGCGGTTACCGAAAGTTTCACAGCCTTGCTCTTATCAAAATCTCTTACGTCGATAACGATAGTGTACATGCCGGAAGTTGGAACAGTCATGTTACCTCCACTTTCGCCAAGAGTAATTCCATTGGCATCAAAGTCGGTAATTTCGCCATGACCAAAGTTATATTTACCCCATCCTTTATCAGACACTTTAAATCCTTCATTGGCTGCTAAGTGAGCAATCTTCCAATATATTCCTTCAATTCCTTCAATTTTATGGAACTCGGCTTCATTGGTAGTACCTGGAGTATCCCATCCATAAGCAGTTGCTGATCCAACAAGGTACATTGCCTCGGGGAATTCAGGTGCAGGTTCAACATCTCCTGTTTTTTCAAATTCAGTAGTTAATCCTTTTCCAAGATTCCATTTTACTCTGATGGTGTAAATACCTTCCTCGTCTCTTGCCCAGCTAATATTACTTCCACCAGGAACAAGCTGGTCGGTTTTGCCACCCATGTTGGTGTTGATTTTGACAGTTGCTTTATCGGTTAGGTCATCAATACCTAACTTCCAACCACCGCCGTATCTCAACTTAAACTCACCCTCGCGAAGCTCAACTTGTTTTAGTTCATACACAATTTCTTCTTTTGAAGGTGTACCTACAATTGCCATGTTTACATCAGCCCATCCACTTAAACCGCCGATTATAGCCCAAGGATTTACAGGAATAACAGCAACTCGTTTAAGTTCTTTATCTATAACAATATGGTAAAGACCAGATTCGGTAACCGTGTAACCACCAGAGTTTTTATAACTTCCGATTTGAACTGGGTTTTTGATTTGGTCAAATTCACCGTTTGGAAGTTCTGTCTTAAAATCGTCGCCTGGGCCAAATTCATTATTTTGATCTCCTGCTATTTCAACGATTTTGAAGTCTTTGTTAGCTTCCAGATAGATGAAGGTTTCGTAGAATCCTGCTCTAGGTTTATTGTCATCTGCCTCGTTAGTTGCAGCTGTCATTTTTGTATTAAAACTAGGGATGGACGCAGCTGTAGCTTCACCATAAACATACATGCCGTCTTCAACCTTATTGGATTTTAAATTCCATCCCTCCGTATAGTCTTCACTACAACCATATAACATGCCTAAGCTTGCGATAAGTAGTGTGACTGTTTTTGTCAGATATTTAAATTTCATATTTTTAGATTTTGAAATTAGAAATTATTTTGCGTCAGCTGCAAGATTTGGATTTGCATCTTTTGCAGCTTTAGGGATTGGGAATGTACGCTTTGAACCGTCGGTTTGGTTTTTCTCCCACCATTTCTCTTCCCATTTATTAAAACGTATCTGGTCTTGACGTCTATGACCCTCTACCCAAAGTTCTCTGGCTCTCTCATCAAGAACATCTTGAAGTGTAACTACAGCCAAGGTATTTACGTTTGCTCGTTCTCTGATGTCGTTAAACCATTTTTTACCATCCTTGCCGGTTCTAATTTCTACTTCAGATTTCATTAGGTAGAAGTCGGCAATTCTGAATATTGGGAAATCGTTGCTTAAATTTTCTTTAGCACCTGATTTTATCTCATATTTACCAACACGTGCACCAGAGAATTTAATTTCTTCAAAGGTATTGTTTTGATCCATTTGAAGTTTGGGCAAGTAAGGATTAAGATCCAGCTCTTTACCATTATCAATGATTACATCACCACTAGGTTTTTTCTGTAATCCATAAATAAAATATGCGTCTTTTCTAAGGTCGCCATCTTCATAGCGATTAAAATGATCGTATGTAGAGCATAATCCATTCCATGGGCTCACTGCCATGTCAAATTTTTGGTTAAGACTGTAGTGTAGCGAACGCATGTGTAATCTAAATCCCTTGAAATCATCCTCGTCATACGGTATTGAGAATATAATCTCCGATGATTTTTCATTATTGGTAAGGAAAGGTTCTTTTACATTTGACGCTAAAGTATAGCCAGCAGCCAATACCTTGTCAATTGCTTCACCAGCCTTACTCCACTGAGCTGTACCTGAATACACTTCTGCATTTAAGTAAAGTTTAGCAAGAAGAGCATTTGCCATTCTCTGTGTTGCCATATATTTGGCATCCACATCTTTAAGAGCAGAAATATTATTCTCTATTGTTTGAACTAAGTCAGCATAGATTGTTGCTCTTTTTGTTTTGAATGGTTGTTCTGGAGCATTAGAAGCCGATTTCAAATATGGAACATCACCATAGTTGTCAATTAACAGATAATAGTAAAAAGCACGCATTACCTCTACTTCCTTAATTTTACCAGAAATTGCTTCTGATTCAGGAAGAGTTTGTAGTTGTTCTATAATCTGGTTACACCTTGTAACACCGGCATATAATGAATTCCACATATTGCGAACAGCTTCATCTTCGTCAGTCCAAGTATGCTGATGGATTCTTCTCCACTTACCACCATCATCCCAGTCAGTATCTCTTGTAGGTGCACAAAACTCGTCAGACGAAACTTCTTGTGCAAGGAACCACCATCCTTCATCATCAATTAAGGGTCTAAGGCGTGCATATGCATCAACCGATATCGCACTCAGCTGTCCGTCATTCTCGGGATATTTATCTTCCGGAATTTGATCGTATAGCTTTTCATCCAAGTTAGTACAACTACTTAGAGCTAATGCGAATAATAAAGGAATATATATTAATCTTTTCATATTGTTAGTTTTAGAATGTTGCACTTACTCCGAATGTGAATGTTCTAGCCTTAGGATAAACGTTATATTGATCTATACCATAAGAAAGTCCTTCCACTGAAGTCTCAGGATCTACTCCTGAATATTTTGTTAGAGTGAACAGGTTATTAGCTGCCACAGATACCTTAAGACTATGAATCCAGTCATTTTTCAGATTAAAGTTATAGCCTAGGTTAACGTAGTCAAGTCTTAAGAATGATGCATCTTCAACATATAGGTCACAAACACGTGGTCCAACTGTTCTACCTGCTTGAGCCCATTTAATCGCATCAGGATGACCATTTAGGTTAGGAATATTTGCCGGTGTATCAAAGAACATACGGGTTGCATTATAAACATCATTACCTATTAAAGAGCGGAATGCCAAGTCGATAGTCCAGTTTTTGTATAATGTAAAGCTGTTTGACCAACCGATTTCAACATCTGGTGTTGCACTTCCAACTATTTCACGTTGTGCCTCGCCCAGCTCTGTAGTTACACCACCTGTTTTTGATTTAAACTGCATTTTTCCTTGCTCGTCTAGTCCCACATATACAGGAAGATAGAATGAACCAAACTCTTTGCCTTCCATGATACCGGTAACCCAGTTCTCATCACCAATCAAACCTCTACCGCTAAGGTAACCTTCCTTTCTTACACCATCTGCAGGAGAGAAACGGCCTAGGTCTTTCATTGTTTGCTTATTATGAGAAACGGATAGTGCAGTTTTCCACTTAAAGTTCTTATTGTCTATAGCAATAACTTGCGCATTAAACTCAATACCTTTGTTTTCGAGTTTCCCTGAGTTAGCGAATGTTCTATCAGCCAAGTTTGGTGGCACAGGCACTGCAAAGTTACCAAGGAGGTCATCTGTTGTTTTTTTGTAAATTTCAATAGAACCTGAGATTCTATTTTGAAGGAATCCAAAGTCAACACCAAGGTTTACCTCAGTTGTCTCTTCCCATTTTAAATCAGGATTATTATTCCAAGCAGGTACAAATGGTATTACCGGTAAACCTGTTTCTGGGTCTGTAGCCGTTCCCGATGGGCCAAATGGATAGATACTACGGTATTCTCCAATTTCCTGGTTACCAGACACACCATAACTGGCACGAATCTTAAGATTTGACAACCAATCGGTATCAGCCATGAAACCTTCTCTACTAATAGTCCAGCCTACAGCTGCGGTAGGAAACCAACCCCACTTGTTGTTCTTACCAAATTTTGAAGAACCATCACGGCGGATTGAGCCAGAAACAAAGTATTTTGAATCATAATTATATTGTGCTCTTGCAAAGAAGCCGATAAGTCTCCACATACCTTTACCTGATCCAATCGATTCACGGGTTACATCTAAAAGTGCACCTAAATTATTGTATTTAATATAATCACTTTGAGGGTTATCACCTTTAGCATAGAAGTTATTGTAGTTAGATTCCTGCCATGAGTATCCACCCAAAAGATCGATATTATGAAGATTATTAACTGTAGTAGAATAGTTTAATAATCCTTCAAAAAGTTTTTGCGAATCATTATTATAACTTTTGCTGGCATGTCCTGAATCAAGGTTGGTATATACAGTTTTAGGTCTGTAATACGAGTTCTCATGATCATTGCGCATATAACCAACATTTACTGTACCAATTAAACCTTCTATAATCATAAGGTCGGCCTTGAAATTGGTATTAATGCGTTTTGCATCTCTCAAGTTATCAATTTCGTTTATTACTGATAGTGGATTCTCATAGTTAAACTCTCTTCCTGTTTTATAGTATGAGCCATCAGCATTATAAACCGGATCCGTTGGGTTTCTTGAGTATGCCTGATATAGAATATGATTCTTATCATAACCAGCATAGTCTTGATATTGATTATTTTCAAAAGTAGTAGAAATACCACCCGAAAGAGTAAGTCTATTGTTTAAAGCTTTGTGTGTTACATTAATTTTACCAATAGTTCTTTCTTTGGATGTTCCTTTCATTACTCCTTCCCAATCCGAATAGGTTAGTGAAGCATAATAATTGGTTTCGCTATTTCCACCGGCAAAGTTTAAGTTGTAATTCTGAGACATTCCTGTTCTAAATATTTCATCTTGCCAATCGGTATTTGCTCCACCATCAATGAAGTTCGAGTAGTTGTCTTTAGCGTAGGCTCTTAACTCGCTAGCCGATAAAAGATCTAATTTCTTAGCTACATTCTCAACTGATACGTTAGCATTAAACTGTACTGAGCCTTTGCCAGCGGCACCTTTTTTAGTAGTTATGATAATAACACCATTGGAACTACGGCTTCCGTAGATTGCTGTTGATGCAGCATCTTTAAGTACGTTGAATGTCTCAATATCCTCTGGAGCTACTGTTGTTGGGTCAACACCAGGAATACCATCAATCACATATAAAGGAGATGTGTTAGAGTCAAATCCCGATGCTCCCCTTATCTTAACAGAGAAACCAGAGTTTGGGTCACCCCCCTTTTTCGTAATCATCACACCTGAAGCTTTACCTTGCAGTGATTGAATAGGATCGGTAAGTACACCACGATTAAGCTCATCTGCTTTAATTTGGGTTACAGCTCCTGTTTTGTCACTCTTTTTTTGTACACCATAACCAATAACTACAACCTCATCTACATCCTTCATATCAGGCTCAAGCACTA
>CAZWOA010000045.1:12889-26341 GCA_964635545.1 uncultured Marinilabiliaceae bacterium | reverse complement strand
TTTGGTCTGTAATTCAACACTACATTTATTAAATTGTTATGAATAATGAATAACCATATTTAATCATAAAAATTTAAAGTTATGCTAGAGCAGATAATGAAATCAGGCGGTGCCGAACTATTATCACAGTTGGGGTCGAAGTTTAATGTAGACAAGGCCGTGGGTTCCAAGATATTGGATGTATCGGGCAGTTCACTCAAAAAGGGACTTGGCGATCAGGTTATGTCAGGCAATATTGGCGGAATACTTGATTTGCTTAATGGCAAAGGTGGTAGTGCTGCAAATTCATTAACCAGCACGCTTACCAAATCTTTGGTTGGAGACCTTCTTTCTAAGGTGGGTTTGAAAAATGAGATGGCACAGCAGGTTGCCCCTTTTGTGGTATCGTTTGTTACCAATGCATTCAATAAAGATAAACCTAAAGGTGGATTTAGTGCTGATTCATTAACCGATATGTTTAAAGCATCGGCTACAGATATGCTTAAAAATAAGGCATCCGACCTGCTTAAAGGTGGCTTGGGTGGTTTGTTCAAGTAATTATAATATTCATCAATCAGCCTGTTTTAATGGGCTGATTGATGAATATTGAAATAGTAAGTTCTGACTATAAATACACTTTTATCGACAGTGAAATACTGTATGGACTTGCATCAATGCGATTCCATTTATTAAGCGTTACTTTCTCAGTTACTCCTGCGATTTCAGTGTTTATTTTCTTTCCGTTGGCATGTGTCATAAGGCTGTTATTCAAGCCTATCGACAGATTCTCTTTTATAAAGTAATCAAGTGAGGCATCAATATTAAATGCCAGTAAATGTGCATCAATTTTGAACTCTTTACCCGACAGAAGACCTTCTGATAGGTAATACATATATCCAGCACCTATTCCACCTGAAAGTGAGAGTTTTTCACAGAGCTTTATGGTGCTTCCAACTTGGGGAGCTACATAATATGTGTAAATATTTTCAGCTACCTTTCCTAGGCCACTAATCTCATAGTTTCCCGTTGTGCTAAAAAGGTTAACTTTTACACCCATATATATATTGTCGTCAAATATATACCGCATGCCGCCATACAGTACTTGCCCTTTATTATAATTTTTTAGGTTAATATTAAATTGTGTGAGTTTGTTTTTTTAACTGTAGGGTTTAATATTTTTTTCATATTTGAAATACAAATATCTACTTGCTATGAAACTTGCTACACATACCAACCCGAGAGTTGCTATGATGGATATATTGGAAACAAGCAATGCCGAGTTACTGCAATAGGACAAAACATACATAGGAAACATTACTGCGCTTATTTTTGCAGTAACCTCTAATGCATTTGATAAAATTAACCGCCTCTCATTAATCCACTCCTCCCTCTTTGCTAAGCTAGCCTTATTATATACAGCACCTAGTATGGCACCTTTTCTAGCTTGATACTGCATAGTGAGCCAATAGCCACTAAAACCTATAGCAATGGCCCAGGCAGGAATAAAATATTTGAGTACAATCAGATTTCATTATCATTAATAAGTTCGCTATAGCCAAAGCGCAGCAATGAGAGTGCATACATTACCACTAAAGATATAATGCTTATTAACATTCCTACCTTTATACTGTATTGTTTTATATTTTTCATAGAGCTAAATATTTAACATACTACCTATTACTTATTGTAAAGTTATGCCCTTATTTTTTATTGTACAATACACAAAAGTGTGTATTTCTCAACATCCATGTTAATAATTTACTCATTTCATATGGAAAATCAGGTTTTAGTTATGCTCTAATAAAATAACAGAAGGCTATGCAAACTTGTTTAGCTTATATCTTTCAAATTATATTTCAAAGGAAATTATTTTTTACCACTCCTCACCACCATCATCTCGCAATCTTTGCAGTTGAATTTCAACTCGTAACGGTCTTTATCGTTGGAGATGTAGATGGGTAAATTTTTACGGTACGATGGATTCAGTTTCAGGCACTTATCCTGCTCGTGAAGTATGCAGTGCTTGGTGGTCATCACTAGGTCGTTATCGTAGTTTTGCTGTCTTTCGTAGCCATACTCTTTCACTTCGGCACCATGTTCGGCCATAAACTGCTCGGCCAGTCGGTTTATAACATTTCCGTTTTTCAATATTTCTCTCTGCGGAAACTGGTGCGATGATTCTTGCATCACCACATCTGCCGGGCGGACGGCCTCTATGCGCATCTCTTCATGGCGTGCCAAAGCATCTCTTCTTAATGCATTGAGCTCTGCCGATGGAATAAACCAGCTTTCAGAAGTATTAATCGTTATATTCTCTATTTTGAATGGTGTTCCTCCCGTTTTCGACAGCTGGGTTTTAATATTTTCAACGGCAAGCTCCTTATTTTTGGCTAACTGCACATTAAGTTCTGCTTCGCTATAGGATACTATGTCGTTCTCGTCGGTTATGGTGAGTACGAATTTTCCTTCGCGGCTCTCTTCCAGCATCATATCGGCAGATATGAGTCGGCGGGCACTCTCTTTTTTAAATATATTACTAAATTGATGATTGTAATTTCTGAATATAGTTGCCCCGGCATATAGGCCGTTCATCGACTGCGGATAGATATAACCGCCATTACTCTGGTTCACTTTAATGCCTTGCAGTTGTCTGTTACGATCGAAGAAGCACAGTCCGTCGCCATTGGCAATGTCGTGTCCGTTGCTTAGTTTAAAGCGGTCTTTCTCTACAGCAATCACTTTACCCATCTTCTCGCCGGTTGATTTTGGCGAATCGACCGACCATATATCTTTTTGCCTTCCATCAACAAAATAGGTGGTAAAGCCTCGGTTGAAACTCTTATTGGGGTCGGGCTCGAAGTTTATGATGCTTGTACCCGATGATAATCGTGTAAGTTCGGGGCGACGGTCTATAATTTTATCCAGTTTCTGCCTATAATATGCAGTGATATTGGCCACATAATCCTTATCCTTCAATCGTCCCTCTATTTTGAATGATGATATGCCGGCATCTATGAGCGATTCAAGATAGTCCGAAAGGTTAAGGTCTTTCATCGATAGCAGATGCTGATCTTTAGCTATCACTGTGCCATTGGCAGATGTCATGTTGTATTTTAGTCGGCACGGTTGGCCGCAGTCGCCACGGTTGGCCGAGCGGCCGTTTATTGACTGACTCATGTAGCACTGTCCGCTGTAGCTCACGCATAGGGCGCCATGCACAAAATATTCGAGTCGCACATCGGTTGCATTGCTGATTGCCCTAATCTGTTCCAACGAAAGCTCTCGCGCAAGCACAACCTGCTTAAAACCTGCATCTTGCAGAAATCGCACCTTATCGGGCGTGCGGTTGTCCATCTGTGTTGATGAGTGAATCTCAATAGGTGGCAAGCCTGCTTTTAACAATCCATAATCCTGAACTATAAGTGCATCAACTCCAATATCATACAGTTGCTCAATCATCTTCACGGCACCTTCTATTTCGTGGTCGTAAAGCACAGTATTTACGGCTGCAAATATTCTCGATTTGTAGAGATGTGCATATCTCACAAGCTTCTCAATATCATCGATGGTGTTGGCAGCCGACTTACGGGCACCATAATCGGGCGCACCTATGTAAACCGCATCGGCACCATGATTTATAGCAGCAATGCCGCACTCAAGGTTTTTGGCGGGTGATAATAGCTCTAATGGTTGGAAGTATTGTGACATTCAGCTCTGTATTTTATGCAAAAGTAGCCTTAAAATTAATAGTTACCTCAAAAACTGTTCCTTAGTTGATTTACTTTGGGGATATGAGCATTAATTGCATAAAAAAAGAGGCTGTCCTAAATCAATGGAACAGCCTCTGCAATTATCAGGAGTAGTTAATTATTCTACAACTTCATACTCTACATCGTGCATACGTTTGTAAGCACTGTAGCGCCATTTGGCATTTGCCTCGGCAACTTCAAACAGTTTTCCTGCCTCCTCGGGGTATGCTTTCATCAAAGATGTATAACGTACTTCACCTTTAAGGAAATCCTGGAACTTGCTCCAATCAGGCTCTTTTGAGTCGAGCTGGAATGGATTCTTGCCCTCTTCTTCCAACATTGGATTGTAGCGGTATAGGTGCCAGTATCCACACTCAACGGCCAGTTTGCCCTCTTCCTGGGTTTTGCCCATTCCTTTATGCAATCCGTGGTTGATACATGGTGAGTAAGCAATAATCAATGATGGTCCGTCATACGCCTCAGCCTCTTTCAATGCTTTGAAGTACTGTTGCTGGCTTGCACCCATAGACACCTGGGCTACATAGATATAACCGTAGGTTGTTGCCATCAATCCAAGGTCTTTTTTACGGATGCGCATTCCTGATGCAGCAAACTTGGCAATAGCGCCCACAGGGGTTGCTTTAGATGCCTGACCGCCGGTATTGGAGTACACCTCGGTATCCATCACAAGTACGTTGATGTTTTTACCTGATGCAAGCACGTGGTCAAGACCGCCAAATCCTATATCATAAGCCCAACCGTCACCACCGAATATCCATACCGATTTCTTAACCAGATGATCTTTCAATGCAAGAATTTCGGCAGCTACAGGGTGTGTTTCGCTTGCAAGTGCAGCTTCTACAGCCTTTGATGTAGTGCGTGATTTCTCGCCATCGTTGAATGTGTTGATCCACTCTTCAAAAGCAGCTTTTGTGTATGGATTTACAACATCAAGGTTAGCTTTAATCAGGTTAAGAACACGCTCGCGTAGTTTCTCGGCAGCTATCTGCATACCCAAACCATACTCGGCATTATCCTCGAATAGTGAGTTAGCCCATGCAGGTCCTTGGCCTTCGCCATTGGTACAGTATGAAGTTGCAGGCGCCGAACCACCATAGATTGATGAACAACCGGTAGCATTGGCAATCAACATGCGGTCGCCAAACAGCTGGGTGATAAGCTTAATGTATGGAGTTTCACCACAACCAGCACAAGCACCAGAGAACTCAAACAGAGGCTTGGCAAACTGTGAAGATTTAACGTTAAGTGTTTTAGGTGTGATATGATCCTTAATGGTAACCTTATTGGCCATGTAGTTCCATAGCTCAACCTGAGCCATTTGAGAGTCAAGCGGCTTCATTTCAAGCGACTTAGATGGACACACATCAACACAGTTACCGCAACCTGTACAGTCGAGCACACTTACTTGAATACGATATTGAAGACCATCGTATGCTTTACCATTAGTTTTCTTAGTGATAGTACCTTCTGGTGCATTGGCCAGCTCTTTCTCATCAAGCAAGAACGGACGAATAGCAGCGTGAGGGCACACATACGAACATTGATTACACTGGATACAAGTGTTTACATCCCACTCGGGCACGCTCACTGCGATACCTCGTTTCTCATAGGCTGTAGTTCCTGCAGGGAATGTACCGTCTTCGCGACCAAGGAACGCACTTACAGGAAGATCGTCACCTTTTTGTGCATTAATTGGGAATACAACTTTTCTGATGAATTCGGGTAGTGATGTATCCTCTTTCTCAGCCTCAACAGTAAGTGAAGCCCATTCAGCAGGAATCTCGATTTTAGTTACTGCACCACCGCGATCAACAGCTGCGTAGTTTTTGTTAACTACCGACTCACCTTTACGACCGAAAGATTTTACGATAGCCTTTTTCATTTGCTCTACCGCCACATCAGCAGGAATTACATTGGCAATCTTGAAGAATGCACTCTGCATAATTGTGTTGGTGCGGTTACCAAGGCCAATCTCTTCGGCAATAGCTGTTGCGTTGATAATATAGAACTGAATATCATTTTCAGCCATATATTTTTTCATGCTTACGGGCAATCTATCTTTTGTCTCTTCCTCATCCCATATGGAGTTAAGAAGGAATACACCACCTTTTTTAAGGCCTTTCAATAGATCGTATTGATTGATATAAGCAGGAACGTGGCATGCTACAAAGTCGGGAGTGTTAACCAAATATGGTGAACGTATTGGGCTATCGCCAAAACGAAGGTGTGAAATGGTTATACCACCCGATTTTTTAGAGTCATATGCAAAATAAGCCTGTGCATATTTATCGGTGTTATCACCAATAATTTTGATTGAGTTTTTATTGGCACCTACAGTACCATCCGAACCTAATCCGTAGAATTTACCTTCGAAAGTACCTTTGGGTGCAAGGCTGATCTCTGGAAGAAGTGGAAGTGATTTGAATGTTACGTCATCAACAATACCAAGTGTGAACTGGTTTTTAGGCTCTTTCATTGCCAGGTTGTTGTACACAGCGATGATTTGTGATGGTGTGGTATCTTTTGATGATAAACCATAGCGTCCACCTACGATTATAGGAGCATTTTCCTGACCGTAGAATACTTCGCACACATCAAGATATAGAGGATCACCATTGGCACCCGGCTCTTTTGTACGGTCGAGTACTGCGATTCTCTTAACTGTTTTGGGGCAAGCCTCCATGAAATATTTGGCCGAGAATGGACGGTATAGGTGTACTGAAATAAGACCTACTTTCTCGCCTTTAGCCAATTTAGAGTCGATAACTTCTTTAATAGTATCGGTTACCGAGCCTATTGCAATTATAATATGTTCAGCATCTTCAGCACCGTAATAGTCGAATGGACGGTATTTGCGGCCTGTGATTTTGCTTATTTGATCCATATACTCAGCCACCACATCAGGAATTGCATCGTAGAATGGGTTGGCTGCCTCACGGCTTTGGAAGTATATGTCGGGGTTTTGTGCAGTACCGCGAGTTACCGGGTGCTCGGGGCTTAGTGCGTTATCTCTGAAGCGTTTAAGAGCCTCTTTATCGAGAAGACCCACAAGAGCTTCCTGATCAATCTCTTCGATTTTCTGTATCTCGTGTGATGTGCGGAATCCATCGAAGAAGTGAAGGAAAGGTACTCTGGTTTTAATGGCTGCAAGGTGAGCAATACCTGCAAGGTCCATTACCTCTTGTACACTTCCGGTAGCCAGCATAGCAAAGCCGGTTTGACGGGCCGACATAACGTCTGAGTGGTCGCCAAAAATTGATAGGGCTTGAGCTGCAAGGCTTCGTGCACTTACGTGGAACACGCCGGGAAGAAGCTCACCCGAAATTTTGTACATATTAGGTATCATCAGCAACAAGCCTTGTGATGCTGTGAATGTAGTGGTTAATGCACCTGCCTGAAGTGAACCGTGCATTGCACCTGCGGCACCGGCTTCCGACTGCATCTCTTCAACCATAACCGTTTCGCCAAACATGTTCTTACGTCCTGCCGCTGCCCACTCATCTACATACTCTGCCATGGTAGATGAGGGTGTGATGGGGTAAATAGCAGCCACTTCACTGAACATATACGAGATATGTGCAGCTGCCTGATTACCATCACAGGTGATGAATTTCTTTTTGTTTGCCATTGAATTACTCCTAATAATTAATAAGTTATTACTCCTGATAGTATTTTGTTGATAACTCTTTCGTGAGTTGGGTTAATATAAAAATCCGAAAAGCCAAAGTGGTATCACCTTTCCTTTGCCGGTCTCTATCATATCTCTTACGTCTATTGACGATCCTCGCGAATCGGCAGTACCCCCAATCTTGAAGCAGTGCCCGTTATTTATGCAAAAATCTCCCGACTTGCCCGCAGTGACAATGTTCTGGTAAGCAAGTTGGTTATAGAAGAATGTTTTATGCAGCATCGCTTGATCTAAGTTACCATAATTGGCAATAAACATCAAGTTTGGATTTTGCATAAATATATGAGCAGGCTTTTTCATGCTTGTATCATTACTCTGATAGAGCAGATGGATAAGCCTGGCTTGTTTCAAATAGCTCAAATAGTTCATTATGGTGGCACGCGAAGTCTCTACCGATAAGCTTAATTTGCTTACGTTGGGCTGGAATGGTGCCTGACAAGCTATCTGATAAAGTAGTTTACGCAACTTAGGCAGATATTTATGTTCAATCTGTTGCAGATAGCTTATATCAATCTCAAGTACCAGATTTATGGTTTTAAGCATGCTTTCGTAATGACCCGGCTCATCAAGAAAATAAGGATAGTAACCATGATGAAGATAATCAGCAAAATAGGCCAGCGGACGCACCCTCGATACTATATGCTTGCATATAATCTCATGGTTTTTGATGATTTCATCGAGTGTATATTTCTGGAACTGCTCTCCGGTAGATAGATTGATAAACTCTCTGAACGAAAATCCATCCAAACTATAGGCTGTAGCACAACCATGCAGATGTGGGTTACCATCCTTTAACCTCATCACGGGCGAACCGGTAAATATTATCTGTAACTCCTTAAAGTTATCGTAGCAATAACGCAGCTCCTCCGACCATTCGGGATATTTGTACACCTGGTCGAGTATTAGTGTTTTACCGCCTGTTTTTCTGAATTCGTCGGCAAAAGATATTATAGTTCTATCGGAAAAATAGAGATCGTTCAAATCTACATAAAGGTAACTCTTGTCACCCATAAATTGGCGTGCGTAGTTGAGGAGGAAAGTGGTTTTGCCTATTCCGCGCGCTCCCTTAATGCCAATCAGACGATCGTTCCAGTTTATGTCGTCCATAAGCCCACGACGTACTGATGCCGGAACTTTATCTACTAAACTGTTATGTATATTTACGAATGATTGCATTTATCTTTATTTATATATGCAAATATAAATGCAGATTTCATAATATTGCAATCTATAGATAGCAATTTTGAGCTGTAACTGTAATTTATAATTAGTAAAAATAAGAATTGTTGATAGTATCAGCTTGCAAAAGTGCATGAATAAAGGAGTTTGATGAACTTTATCACCATTTTATATTGAGAAATATCTTGTTGTCTTTTTCATTCAAAAAGTCATAAAAAAAGAGAACCGTCTTTGTCAGTTCTCTTTTTGATTTATTTAGGTTTGCTTCTATTTATCCGTCATTCATAGATATAAGAAACTCCTCATTGCTATTGGTTTTGTTCATTCGGTCAACCAGGAATGTCATTGCCTCTACTGATGTCATATCCGACAAGTAGTTACGCAAAATCCACATTCTGTTGAGTGTCTCTTGGTCGAGCAGCAGGTCATCGCGACGGGTGCTCGACAGGTTAACATCCACAGCAGGGAAAATACGCTTATTGGATAGTTTACGATCGAGTTGCAGCTCCATATTACCGGTTCCTTTGAACTCTTCAAAGATAACGTCATCCATTTTTGAACCCGTTTCGGTAAGTGCAGTTGCAATAATTGTTAGCGACCCACCATGTTCAATATTACGTGCGGCACCAAAGAAACGTTTAGGTCTGTGAAGTGCATTGGCATCCACACCACCCGAAAGCACCTTGCCCGATGCGGGCGACACGGTATTGTAAGCACGTGCAAGACGTGTTATCGAGTCGAGAAGTATAACCACATCATGGCCACACTCTACCATTCGTTTAGCTTTTTCAAGTACTATATTGGCAATTTTTACGTGTTTCTCTGCCGGCTCGTCAAATGTTGACGACACAACTTCGGCGTTTACGCTACGTGCCATATCGGTAACCTCCTCCGGGCGCTCGTCAATAAGCAGTATAATCATATACACCTCGGGGTGGTTAGATGCTATTGCGTTTGCTATATCCTTCAGCAGCACAGTTTTACCTGTTTTTGGCTGAGCTACTATAAGTCCGCGCTGTCCTTTACCGATTGGTGCAAATAAATCGACCACACGGGTAGATAGATTTGCTTTTCTTCCGCTGGATAGTTTAAATTTCTCGTTGGGGAAGATAGGTGTAAGGTGGTCGAACGATACACGGTCACGCACTACCTCGGGCAGGCGGCCATTTATCTGCTCAACTTTTATTAGTGGGAAATATTTTTCACCCTCTTTAGGAGGACGGATAGAGCCCAATACAGTATCGCCGGTTTTCAGTCCAAATAGTTTAATTTGCGACTGTGATACATATATATCATCGGGCGAGTTAAGATAGTTATAGTCTGATGAACGCAGGAATCCGTATCCGTCCGACATAATTTCGAGCACTCCACTGGCCGATATGATACCTTCAAATTCGTAAGCTTTCTCTTCTCTGCGGTCTTGATGGCGTTGGTGGCGGTTGTCGCGCTGATTATCGGGGCGTTGGTGCGGACGGTTAGTCTCTGGTCGCTCAGCAGTGTGTTGTTCGGTGCGGGCTGCTATCGGTTGTTCTGTAGCAGGAGTTTCAGGCGTTGGAGTAGCTTCTTTTCTATCCTCTGTAGCATGCTGCTTTGGATTTCGCTCATGATACACCCTCTGTTGTTCTCTTTCGCTTTGAGTTCTTAGTCGCGGACGACGGTCCATTTTTTGCTCCTCGGTAACCTCTTCATCAGTTGTTTGCTCTACAGGTTCGGGTTTTGCTATCTCTTCTATTGGAGGTGCAACAAAAGTTGTCTCCTCATCATCTGTTATAATAATATCATCAACCTCCTCATTGAGTAATTCTGCTGTGGTATCTTTAACCACTATTTTTCCGGGGGTAGTTAATTTTATTGGTAAGTCGCCGGCTTTAATGGCTGTCGGTTCTTCTTTTTTGGCCTCGGTGTTTTTGGGTTTGCGGCCTCTTTTACGCTCCGGCTCATCGGTGGTGCGTTCTTTTTTCTCAGGTTTTTTGGCACCCTTGGTCGAGTGAATAGCCTGCTCATCCAGGATTGCATAAATTAAATCCTGCTTTTTATAAGATTCAACCCGCTTTATATTCAAATCTTTGGCAATTTGCCTTAGTTCGGGAAGAAGCTTCTCATTAAGCTCTAAAATGTCGTACATATAAATAATTAAAACTTGTCGCTGAAAATATAAAATAGAAGTTTGTTAGAATTCGTTTTTGAAGTTCTTCAGAAGCTCTTTATATTGAAGAACAGTACAAAAGTAAAAAAATATGATGGATATGTCAAAACATTTTTGAAATAATGTCGTTTTATTTTATATTCAAGGTTATAATCATTACACTAAATCAGGTATTTACATCTTAATTAGTAATTTTAGTATATTGATTAATGTGTATTTGTCATTTAATAAAAATATTAAACCTATACCCTTTACAATCTGATTATGAGACAGTTGAAAATAAGCAGGCAAGTAACAAACAGAGAAACTCCTTCGTTGGATAAGTATCTGCACGAAATTGGTAAAGTGCGATTATTGTCAGGTGATGAGGAGGTGCTTCTTGCTAAAAAAATAAGGAATGGTGATGAGAAGGCTTTGGAACTACTCATAAATGCAAATCTAAGATTTGTAGTTTCAGTTGCTAAGCAATATCAAAATCAAGGACTTAGCCTGCCTGACTTGATTAATGAGGGTAATCTGGGACTTATAAAAGCTGCTCAGCGTTTTGACGAAACCCGCGGATTTAAGTTTATATCATACGCTGTGTGGTGGATAAGGCAGGCAATATTGCAGGCTCTGGCCGAGCAGGCGCGAATTGTAAGGCTTCCTTTAAATAAGATAGGTTCTATAAATAAGGTAAACAACACTTTTTCGAGGCTTGAGCAAGATTTTCAGCGTGAACCCACGCCCGATGAAATTGCCGAAATCCTTGATATTGCTCCCAAAGAGGTGCGTGAAGCTCTTAAGGTTTCCGGTCGTCATGTATCTATGGATGCTCCTCTTAAAAAAGATGAAGATAATACTCTATATGATGTAATTCTATCCAATGAAGACGACAGCCCTGACTCTGCCCTGCTTGGCGAGTCGCTGAAACGTGAAATTGAACGCTCGCTCAACACCCTTTCACCTCGCGAGGCCGATATAATACGACTGTATTATGGACTTAACGGTGAGCCTCCATACTCGCTCGAAGAGATTGGTAAGTATTTCAGTCTAACCCGCGAACGAGTGAGGCAAATTAAAGAAAAAGCTATTAAAAGACTGAAACATTCATTTAGAAGCAAATTACTGAAGACTTATTTGGGAGATTAGTGCCGTTTTAGGGAAGAAGTCATAGCTTCTTATAAAATCTTATGGCTATATTTGTAAATAAAACACTATGATTGTTTCTCCCTCAATGCTGGCATGCGACTTTGCTAATATAGAGCGTGAATGCCGCATGATAAACGAAAGTGCTGCCGACTGGTTTCACCTCGATATTATGGATGGCGTTTTTGTGCCCAACATATCGTTTGGCTTACCGGTGGTAGAGGCTATTAAAAAACATGCTCAAAAACCTCTGGATGTGCATCTTATGATTGTGCAGCCCGAGCGTTATATTGATGATTTTAAAAAAGCCGGTGCCGATATACTCAATGTGCATTATGAGGCGAGCACTCACCTGCATCGCACCATAGAGAGCATCCGTCAGGCCGGCATGAAGCCCGCAGTTACTCTGAATCCTCACACTCCGGTATCGCTTCTCGAAGATATAATTACTGATGTGGACATGGTACTACTGATGTCGGTAAATCCCGGCTTTGGCGGTCAGAAGTTCATCGAAAATACCATCCGTAAAGTTGAGCACCTTAAGGAGATGATACTGCGTCGCGGCAGTAAAGCCGTTATTGAGATTGACGGCGGCGTAGATGCTACATCTGCTCCATTGCTTGCTAAGGCCGGTGCCGATGTGCTTGTGGCGGGCAGTTTTGTATTTAAATCCGACGATCCGAAAAAAACCATCGATTGGCTTAAAGCATTGTGATATTTTCTTGCTTTTATTGAAGTTTTTGTATATATTTGCACTCTACATTCTACTTTAATTGGGGTTGACGTGGATTTGACAGCATTGCAAAGTGGTATGTAAGCATGCAGAGCGTTGTGGTACTAGCTCTTTAATCTGAGGCCTCGAACTTTTAACTGGCGAAACTAATTACGCTCTTGCAGCTTAATCGAAGTATAGTAGATTAGCATTATTTCTGCCCTAGGTGGTGGAAACAAGACGTCTCTCGGGTGCTATGTTCCGTTGCTACCCGGCATAGAGGCGTGGATAAATCGGGACTAGCTTGCGGTATGCCCTTTACCAATAGCGAAACTCTCAAAGGGCTAAGGTTATATTCGGGTGCCTGCTCCCACGTATAGCACGAAAAACAACAACAGGATAAGCATGTAGAAAGCATATGGCTTCTTTGTTTGGACCGGGGTTCGATCCCCCGCAACTCCACAATTAACAAGTGCAATCAGTTGGTAACAATTGGATGCACTTGGTTTTTTAAAGACTTTATAGTAGCTTTTTGCTGATAACTATTAGCCGTTAGCCTTTAGCTGATAGCTAATAGCTGATAGCCAATAGCTGATAATCACTCTCATCCTTGTTTTTAACGAGGATGCAATGGTTTCTTGCATTTTTAATGTATTTTAAAGCCCGCTGGTTTTAAGCTTTTAGCCGATAGCTGATGGCTAATGGCCAAAAAGCTAATAGCTAAAAGCCAAAAGCTGATAGCCAGTAGCTAAACACCATCCCCCTCTATTGTCCTTTTTATCTTCCCTGCCCCCATTCCCTCACTTAATTTTTACAAACAGTACTTTAACTATTTATCTATTGAACTATT
>CAZWOA010000045.1:0-12789 GCA_964635545.1 uncultured Marinilabiliaceae bacterium | reverse complement strand
AACTATTTATCTATTGAACTATTAAACTATTTATCCATTAAACTATTTATCTATTAAACTATTTACCTATTAAACTATTTCAACTTCCCACCCATTACTCTACCCCATAACCTCCTGATACAGTTTATCATACTGAAGCGCAATGGTATCCCAGCAATAGATGTTTATCAGTTTGTCGAAAGCTCTTTTGGTGCACTCCTCTGCTTTTTGGGGATTGGCAAGGGTTTCGGTTATCTTTTCAGCAAGATCGTCGGCATCGCCGGTTTTGAAGAATATCACTTCATCATCATTAAGCACCGCTATGTTTTCGCGTATGTCGCTACATATCATTGGTGTTTTTTCGGCGGCCACTTCAAGCAGCATCATGCTCATTGCCTCATAGAATGTGGGATATACAAATAGGTGTGCTTCTCTCACAAGTCGCTGTAACTCATCTTTTTGAGTTATCATTCCTTTAAATTTTATATCAAGTTGCGAACGATAGGCCAAAAGCTGATCGCGATATTCAGGTATCGACTCGTGGTTGCCGGCAATTATAACCCTGCCCTTATAGTTCATTTTAACCAGTGCTTCAAGAAACACATGACACCCTTTATGGGGAATTATCCTACCTGCCGCAAATAGCAGATAATCTTTACGTTGTGCATTACCAGACCCCAATGGGCGGTTTATGCCGTTGGGAATATGAAGATAGTTGCCCGGATACTGTTTTATTGTATCCTGACGCTCGGTATCGGCCACAAAGGTTACCGCATTTGCCATTTTAAGCATAAGTCGTTCCGACCATCTGAAATAGCTCTTCATAACGCTTCCCCATTTGTTGATTTCGTAGGTTTTGCCGTGATGGGTTGCCACAACTTTATACCGTAACCGAAGTATGGGAATTATAAATGCAATGTCAATCTGATGGGTATGCACCAATTTATATCGGCCAAAAAACAGAGCGTGGAGTGCTGATATCAGATTGTAATAGAATACATTAAGTTTTTTTAGCGGTAATGCCTTAAAAATAATCTGCTTCACACCGGGAATTGGCTCTCGGTGGTTGGCGTGCGATGAGGTAGCATAAACGGTTATGTTATATTTGCTGCACAGCTGCCATATTATATTTTCGCCCACAGCTGCTGTTCCACCCTGCGATGGCAAACCTTTCAGGCCAAAAAAGGCGATGGATGGTTTATTTTTCTTTGTCTTTTTCATAGTTGTGTGATTTTATGGCAGTTACATTTATTTTACTGATGATGGGTGATACTTTGCTATAGAGCCATGCACTCTTTTTATTCGATTTAAGGAGCTTATCAACCAAGGTACTCTCTTCTTTTGTAAGTTTTATGCGGTTGAAGCATATCAACAAATAGAAAATCAGAAAAATTATGGATCCAACCATCGATGCCCATATGTTGGTGTACCAGTTTATGAACGGGAAAAAAAGAATCATAGGTATAATAATGATTAACAGCTGATTAGCCAAATCCTTAAGCGGATATATAAGTTTCATATATCGGCGAAACATAAAGAACATACTGAAATACTTCAAAATCTCACCCAGTAATGTGGCAATGGCAACACCGATAATTCCATAATGTTTCATTAGTATTATGCCTGCTACAATGCTGAATACCACTACTATGCGTGAATAAAGGTTTATTTGTACCTGCTCTTTCAACTGAATGACCATATTGAGCGGATAGAAAAATCCATTAACCACGATCCCAAGCAGGATGATGTTGGTAACTATGTAGCTGTCAATGTATTTGGGATCAAACACATTGAATATCACCGCCTTGCCAAATACCATGAAATAGATGAATGGGAAAATAAAAACCGGCATCATCATCTTAACCATAAAACTATAGAATTTTATAATTACATCATTGGGTGTGTTTTGGTCGTAACGATTGAAAAATATTGGTCGTAATACCGAGTCAAACTCTTTGACTGGCAGTATCTTATAGAATATCTCGTAGATTTTTACTGCAAATCCGTATAAACCCACCTGGAAAGAGCCCGACATAGCCGAAATGATGTAATAATCGCTGGTACGCCCGATGAGCCCTGCTCCAAGTTCGGAGAATATTGAAAGCAGCCAGAACCGTCGTATGCGCGGTGTGTAGCGTTGGTAATTGGTGGTCGATTGTGGCAATGATTTTATCACTTCGCTGCGCATCAATATTACTGATGCCACAACAAAATAAATTATGTTGATGGCATATTCAATCTCCAGCAGCAGAGCCACATCGAGGCGGTGAAGAAAAGCAACGTATAGAATGCTTCTGAGTGCGAATATCAGAATGTTGAGCAGTGCAGTTATCCTATGCATTAGAAACGATATCATCATCGTCTCTATCAGCAACTTAAGTGAATAGGCAATTACAAAAATATAGAATGGGGTGCTATAACTTTCAAAACCTACAATATTGAACCAGCCTGTAACATTTGCCTCAAAAGAGTTCATCAGAAAAAGCAATAAAATGGTGGCTGATAGTGCGATAGCTGAGGAGCCGAAGATAAACCGCTTGATGGAACGAGTGTGTCCGTTGGCCTCCATCTCCGGTAGAAAACGGATGGCAACGTATTGTAGCGGACTGTAGATGAATAGCTGGAAAAATGCGTATAACCCAAATATGAATGTGAAGGCACCATAGGTATCAATCGGCAATTTGCGGATAACCAATACGGATGCTACAAGGCTGAATAATTGAGTGACAATTTTGCCTGTATATACCCATCCGGTGTTGGATATCAATATGCCTGCCGATGATTTTTTATTCATAATAACTCTTATTTTCGTTTCAATGTGCCTTTTCCCAATAATTTCTGAACTAAAAACTTGGCATAATTCAACTTCATGGCTGCCGAAGTGCTAAGCCCGCTTCTCTCAACGTCGATGCGCTGAATATTGTTGGGGGCTTCATCATTAACCATTCCGTGGGTTCCAAATGTAAGGTCAATCACGGGAGCTATTCTTGTAAATAGCTCTTTGCCAATATGATAGTCGCGATATGGAAATGCAAAGACTTTGTAGTTAAGATTGTAAGTATCAGCGGTATAGGTGGTGCTTTTCACTGTTTGCCACTCTTGCTCATCTACGCTTAGTTCCTTGTAGTTGGGATGCTCCCAGCTGTGGCCGCCAAAATAGAACCCTTCCCCAATCATCGTCTTTATATGTGCCGACGTGAGGTATAACGGATGCTGTTGGAGGTACTCTTTTATGTTCAACCCAATGGTATCTGCAATTTCATTAACTAATTGTTGCTGATGGAAGTTTAATGATGTTATGGATTGCAGTATGTCGTCAGTATTAATATTATGACTATCAAGTATTTGTTTAATTTTAGATGTATCGGGAGTTTCATTTTTCATCTTCTCCACAATAAGATTTATTTTTCGCTTAAAGTGTGTGTCTCCCTGGTCGATAAAGGGCGGATTGATAAAAATTATTGCTGATACTCCGTGTTTTAAAAGGATTGGACGAAAATGGGTGTAAACTTGCGCCAGTCCGTCATCGAAGGTTATTGCAAGACTATTGGCCGACAGAGTGGCTTTATTCTTATTATACTCTAAAATTTGCTTTAGGGTTACGATATTATAGTGTTTTTTGAAAAAAACAATATCTTTTTCAAACTGCTCTGCTGTGCGGTATGGTTGTTTGTTGATTGCATTATCATAGTCGCTACCTAAAATGCTGTGATAGTTCACTACAATCAACTTCCTGTTAGCCAGCTTTCTAAGAAGGTTGTATGGAATGAAAATGCTTAAAAAAGCAATTATATGTCGAATCTGTTTTTTCATTATAGTCAACCTTTTTGTTTTATTGTTTTAACCGAAAATTGCGGCTGCTTCGGATAGAAAAACAGGAATGCCGTTAGATTGAATATATCCCGCGTGAAAATAAATGCCACTTCGGATAAAAATATCTTTATGCTATCTTTTTTGCGATGCCAGGCTGTTGCTGCCAATGCCACAGGCGGATATAGGGCCAATGGCCATGCACTGAGGCATATTATACTCAGTAATATTGTAAAGCAAAGGAAAAGCCATGTTGGGTCGCTGGTAATCATGCGTTTATACACATATTTATTGCGCCAAAAATGGTTACGGTATAGAATTGCCCGTGCATACATATCTCTGAAAGCCAATAGACTGCGCCATTTTCGCTTTTCATCGCGATAACTTACGGTGTGGTGTTTCACTGCAACGTCGGGTAGCCGTAATAGCTTGTAACCCAACTTGCTACTTCTAAGTCCCAGGTCGAGATCCTGACCGGTTAAAAACCTATTGTCCATGCCGTTGAGTTTGCTCCAAAGCCATCGTTCCATTACGAAGAAACCTCCTGTAATTGTTTGATATGTAGGCTCTTTAACCGCAGTTTTACCATAAAGCTGGTTGTAAAGAAACTCACCTTCGGGGGTGTAGTAATAGTTCTCCCACGATGCCGATACAAACGGATGTATCAGGTGGCCATCGCTTTTCAGTATTTTGGTTATAAAGCCCGGTATGAGTTCCATGTCGCCATCCAGAAAAAACAGTATATCTGCTTTTGCAGTTTGGGCACCCACGTTACGTGCTATAGCTGCTCCGGCGGCATTTTCTATTTTCAGCACAGTATCAAATTCGGCCTTCGATGCCACATCAATACTGTTGTCGGTTGAGTTGCTATCAACAAAAATAACCTCATAATCATTAATCCCCTCTGTGTGGCAAGCATTATGTACCGACCTGCATGAGGCCGCTATTTTCGCGCCTTCATTACGGCCTATCAGAATAAACGATATTTGGGGTATGGTGCTCATTTGTAGTTATTTAATGTTGTTTTTTAAGTATGAAACCAGCATTTTTGTCAATACCAGACCAAATGTGAATGGGAATAATATTTTATTGCCGTGACGCCAAACAAATGTTGCCCACATGCGGTAGCTGGTTTGTGAATAGGGATTGAGGTATGATTTAAGAAACTTGCCCAGGCTCTGCTTCATAAAAGGTTTGCCGGCTCCTGTCTCTTCTGTATCACCGTAAACTATTGCATCATAACTCATTAGTGATGGATAGCCAGCTTTTGCGGCACGCATCGAGAAGTCGAAATCGGCCCCATATTGAGGCATATATTTTTGGTCGAATAAGCCAATTTTATCAAAAACAGCTACGGGAACAAGAGTGCCTCTGCCATTGAGAGCGCTACTTGGCACAATTTTTCCGTGCGATGGCTTGTACTCCGAAAATGGCTGATAATACTTGGTTTCTTTAAAAGTTATAGGATTAAATTTCTTCACTCCTGCTGAGAATATGCGGTGTGGCGTATTCATGGTTATATTGAGCGAGCCGATTAGAGCAAATGGATTTTTTGTGGCAACTTCTAAAAGGCTTTCTATATAATTGGGGGCTATCCATACATCATTGTTAATCAGAAGTATATGCGTAGCACCCATGTCGAGGGCTGTTTTAATTCCTTCGTTAACCGAGCGGGTCCACCACCAGTTGCCATTGCCCTCAATGCGATGCACCCAAGGGAAGCGGGTGGCAACAGTTTCACCGGTGCCATCAGTTGACCCATCATCAACCAAAATAATTGTGAAGTCTTTGAAATTCTGTTTCTCAAAGGCTTCCAGGCATTTTCTGGTGTGGCTTATCCTGTTGAATACCGGTATAACTATAAATAATTTCATTTTTCCTCTTCTTTTAGCGATGGCAGATATAGTAAGTGCATCATTGTGAGTGAATAGAAAAATATTTTATTGAAGAAAATCTCGGAAAACCCGGCTGCTAAAACTATGAGAAGTGCAATCCATGCAAACTCTTTGTGGAAATCATATTTGACACACATCTTCCTGAATGACAACCAGATAAGATAAAAATAGGCGATGAAAATTACAATTCCGTAGGTAGCAAGCAGGTTAGTAACTCCATTGTTTCGGTGAATTACTCTTCGCTGGGTTTTACCTTCGAATCGTGTCTCTTTTGTCATTCCCATACCCAGCACCGGGTTTTTTGCAAAGTCCTCAATATCAAGCATTGCACTCTTAAACCTTGTGTTGTAGCCTATATTCGCCACATCCATGGCACGGTCAATCTTAGTGCCCAAAAAATCGAAGGATATGTAGGCTGTTATTCCACCCATAACCATAATGGGAACAATAATAAGTTTACTCCATCCGCTGCCCCATAGCAGGTAATATAATGCTATCAGCATAAATCCGGCTATTAAACCGGTGGTGGAGAAGGTGCTAAACAGCCCTAAGAATAATATGTGGTTGATTTTATCGCCAATAAGCCGTTTTTTAATGATGGTATTCATCAAAATTGCGAGGAGCAGAAAGCCTGCAAATGCACCCGGTTCCCAGAAAGGGCCTGAGTTACGCATCAGTGTGCTGCCTATCGATTCTCCCCTCCAGTTGATTGTATAAAGTATGAATTGAGGCCAAATGGTGTATTTATCGTACATCAGCAATGGGTGGTCGAATAGCGGTGCTATAGAGTGGGTGAGGAAGTTGTTAACTGCCGGCACATAGGATATAATATTGAAAAACAGACTTGTAACAACCGAAAAGGCGAGTATGTCGATATAGTATTTTATCGATTTTTTGCCAACAGCCAGGAGCACCAGATATGCAAAGAGTAGCCTAATCATGAAACCTGCATAGGTGCTAACGGCCAAGTGGTAGAATTTTATGGTTTGAAAAAACAGCAGAAGCGCCACCACAATAAAATAGCCAACTATGAAACGGTGAGGCTTGCGGCGACGTATTATTACTACAGCCAAGGGGAATAACAACATTACAAACATAAAAAATATGCCTCCGTAATAGAAGAACGGAATTCCCGAGAAGGCTACCATAAGATAGACAAGGGCGTAATCGGTTATTTTGTTGATGTTCACCACTCTTTATTATCTAAAATTGACCGGTAAAGATTTAAATATTGCTGCGCCACATTTTTGATGTCGAATTTTGCTTCTACCTTTTGACGTGCATTAACACCCATTTCCAGTAGTAAGTTATTATTATTCAGCATCTTTTTAATTCCGTTTGCCATGTCGTCGGCAATAAAAGGTTGTGCCAGATAGCCGTTGATATTGTGGTCTATCATATCGCAATTCCCACCCACATTAAAGGCCACAACGGGAGTGCCACAAGCCATCGACTCCATAATCACGTTGGGCAGGTTCTCCTGGCGCGACGGCACAATGGTTATATCGGCAGCATTATATAGCAGGTTGAGGGTATATTCATCCTTTATATTTCCAATGTGATGCTCTTTAAATCTCTCACCATCAACACGTTTGGATGTGTTGCGCTCATCGCCAAAAACAATTAACTCGGCACTGTTTCCCAATTTTATAAGTGCTTCTTTTAAGTGATGATACCCTTTACGGAAATCGGAAGTGGCATCAACAGCACCAAAAAGCAGCAGCTGTTTATCCTGTGGCAGGCCAAGCAAGTCGCGTGCCAATGCTTTATCCATCGGCTTAAATAGATTGGTGTTTATGCCGTTATGAATTTGTACCACCCTGTTATTATCAAGCAGGTTACTCTCGTTGGCCGACTCCTCCATCCAGCGGCTTAAGCCAACTACAGTTAGGTTTTTGCCAAGTTTTTCATATATGGTTTTACGGGTTTTATATCCTTTGGTTGACAGGTCGGATTGGCTGTGAGAGCCCAATGCAGGACATTCTCCACATCCCTTTCTGAATCGGCCACACTCCTCATCGTAGTGGCAACCGCCGGTAAAGTACCACATATCATGGCAGCTAACCACTATGGGCATGTTGAGTTTTGTGAACTCGTTTAGCGACATGAAGCCATGGTTAATCCAGTGTATATGAACGATATCCGGATTGATTTCGTTTATCTTTTTATATACATTATGGCCATTGGCATTGACCGAAAAGAAATATTTATCATCAGTTTTATATCTCTTTAAGGGTAGTTGCCCAATTTTTATACCCACTTGAAACAGCAGTTTTTTCATGTTTCCCTTCAGCAACTCAGTAACGGTTGCATCGGGCTGCTGCCTGATACCGCAAAGCATGGCCGGCGAGCACTGCCCGCTATTGAGCAAGCCGGTGTGAAGACGATATGCAGCCCTGCCGGCACCGTAAATATCGTTATGAAGACTTACTGTTAATATTTTCATGATGCAGATTCTTTGCTGAGTATTTTTATTATTTTGTTGGTATTTATATCAATATTGAATTGATTAAAGGCATAAATATAGGCCATCTGTGCCGACCCGTTGATATGAACGGTGTTGTTGATGAATTGCAACACGTACTCTTTCAGTTCGTTATAATTGCCATTGAACACCTTTCCCATCACAGGATTGTCGAGGAGATTATCAGGATTGGCATTGAGGCTCACAATGTGGCAATGGTTAAGCCAGGCCTGTATAAACGTGTTGGGAAAACCCTCTACGCTGCTGGTGTTAAGATATATTTTGGCCTTTGCAAACCATTGTGCTGTAATATCATAGCTTAAGCTGCCCATGTATTTAAAGTTGCTCTGGCTATTCATTTCATTGAGCATTGGCAATGATGCTTCATCGGCTTCACCAATCATTATAAACTGCCAATTGCTATATGCTTTCAAGTCTTTGGCCAGTTTAACAAACAGTTGTGGCTGCTTAACACCTCTGAAATTGCCAACCCACAGTATGATATTCTCTTTTTCTACCCGTTCAGGAATGGTATTGACTGCCGAATTGCTAACCAACTCCGATTTACGTTTGAAGTTATATTCAAAAAGCTGCTGTTGGGTGGCTGTTTGGCAAAATATCAATGATGTATTTCTTTTTCCCCATTGAGTCAGTTTATCGAGAATCGAAATATCGGTAAGCCTCAGCAGTTGCTTCAATTTACTGCTATACTCAATTTTTTTATACTGATTGCTGTACTTCAACAGGGTGGCATCATCATCACTTGCCAACGCATATACCGATTTGCGCCCTGTAAGCCTGGCAAATAGAGCCACAGCAGCAGTTGCCGCATCATCGGTGCGATTATATATCCAGCGCGACTTGGTTTTGGTGAGCAGCCGGAACACTTTAAAAAAATCGGCACTAAAAAATGAAGTACGCTTATAGTATTGATATTTGATGCGTTTATCGTTATAAGGACTCTTCTCAATAATATGCTCTAGTCCTTTACCTCGACATATAATCTCTACACACCAACCATTTTTAAGAAACTGCTGCGATAGTAAGTGAACCTGAAGTTCGGCACCGCCGGTACTAAAGGTTACGAACTTAGGTATCACAAAGCAGATACTATTATTTTCGGTTGGCATTACGTTTTCGTTTTTTAGGATGATAATAGTTATAACGATATTTTTGATTGGCAAGTCTGCTGTCGTTAATCACAAATACAGTATTTTCAATCTCTTTACTCTTCATGTCGTCGAGCACAGTTTCTATAACCCGCTTACGGCTAAAACGCTCTCTCACCACAAAAATATTAACCTGCGCATAGTGCATCAGCATAAATGCATCGCTTACAATACCAACCGGAGTAGTATCGATAATTATATGGTCGAAATTATCTTTCAGCCAGTTAAATAATATCTCTGTTTTTTCACTTCCAATAAGCTCCAGCGGATTGGGCGGAATAACACCAGGTACTATCACCGATAGGTTGGGCTGATCCATAGCGATGGCTATTTCACTTTCGCTGCAATGTCCAAGATAGTACTCGGCAAGTGTTTTTTTGGCATTTATAGATATTCTGGAAAACTGCTTGCTCTTACGCAAGTCGAAGCCTACCAGCACGGTACGCTGACCAGTGTGGGCGTAGGTGCGTGCCAGATGCATCGATGTAAAACTTTTACCTTCGCCCGAAACTGCTGATGTAACGAGTATGGTTTGCACTTTTTGTCCCTTATTTAGGAAGTTTATGTTAGTGCGTATGGTACGGAACGACTCACCAAGCAGCGTGTGGTAGTCAGACTCGCCAGATTTATCGCCGGAGGTCTCTTGTGTAATGCTGCCTATTATATTTCCTTTGAAATTATCTTTAAAATCTTCCTCATTTTTAATTCGGTCGTCGAAATACTCAATGCCAAATATTAAAAGTGTGGGAAATATAAAGGCTGCAAATAGTGCCAGTGCGTAATTGATACGCGAATTGGGATAAACTATCTCTACAAATCGTGCCGGCTCCACAATCTCGTGCTCGGGCAAGTTAGATGATTTTGCTATTTGTGCTTCTGCCTGTCGCTGAAGAAGATAGGTATAAATGCCGTCGTTAAGCTGAAATTTACGCTCAAAGCCAATGAGTTGACGTTCAGTTTTAGGCAGTTGACTCGCTTCACTCTTAAGATTATCTATGGTTTTTTGAATATCGGCTTGATTTTTGGCATAGGTAGATATGGCAAAACGGATATTTTCGAGAATTGGTTTTTGCAGATTTTCAATCTGTATCTCAAGATTTTTCAGGTATGGACTCTTTTGCTGTTTCTTGGCAATAAGCTCATTACGCTGATTTACCAATATTATCAAATCACGTATAAGGTCATTCAGTGTCTTATCAGGAATACCCATGGATGAGGGTACAACCAAATCAGATAAATCGGTATTATTGTTGAAGTAGTCTTCCAGATATTGATAGTACTTATGCTCACGCTCCATGGTAGTTCGCTCTATTTCAAGCTGTTGAAGACGATCAAACACATGAGTGCTCTTATTGGTAATGTCGAGTATCTGCTTTGACGACCGGAATACCTCAAGCTTTTTTTCAGCATGACTCAATGAATCCTGTATCTGATTGAGTTGCTGGTTTATATACTTCAAGGTGTTAATAGCCAGATAGTTTTTACGGTCAAGGTTTTTCTGTAAATATATTCTGGTTAGTTCATCAATAAAAACAACTGCTTTTTCGGCCGATGGCGATTTCATGCTTATATCCACAATACTCACATCGGAGTTGGCAGGTTGTATTATGAGCGACTCTTCAAAATTCTTGGTTAACTGTTTTATATCATTAAACCTAAACCTGTAACGGTTACCTGCTATATGCTGTAGTGCATCGGCATCGGTAATAAAAACTCTAAATGAGTATAGGTCATCAGCTATGGTCTCGCCGGGAAGTCCGGTGCGATTTATGCTGATTGCACTGCCTGTTCTGCTCCTTTTATTGTAGGCGTAGTTGTAAACCGATACATCTTTCTGTTCAGCAATGATTTTAAAACTGCCATCCTCTGAAAAAACAATATCAAAATTGGTTTTTAACGGCTGCACATGGGTTGAGTCGAATAGCACTTCAAAAGGACTAAGGTTATAAATCTCATAATAAGATAACTTATCTTGTTTGTAGTACGAAACTTCCAAGTTAAGATTTTCGATAGCCTCTTTTATCAGCGGAGACGACCCTATTACCAGCATCTCATTTTGATAGGCACGTTGCTGGCTGAACAGATTGAAATTCTGCATAAACTCCTGTGCCTTGTCACGAGATGATGTTGACGACTCTTTAATATATATGCTTGATGACACCAAATATTGTGGAGTAGCAAGTTTATTGAATAGCACGGCAGCCGGTACAAATATCAATATTGCTATAAGATACCAATGCCATTTGCGAAACACTGTTCTTATGGTTTTTCGCACATCAAGATATGCCTCTCTATCTGTTCGTTTTTCGGGATACATAAGTGGTTGGGTTATTTTTCGATATAATTGAGTATCAGCACAGTAGTTGTTATTGATGATAGAGTCAATGCCCATGGGAATGTCTGCACACCCCAATGGCGACGACGTAAAGGAGCCACATATACCACATCATTCGATTTCAAATAAAAATCGTTATTGCTAAGAATTTTATCCTTGGTTATATCGATATTGAATTTTTCTATTTTACCGTTCTCCTCTCGTATTATTGTCACTGATTTACGATCACCATATTCGTCAATATCACCTGCCATACCCAATGCCTGAAAAATATTGATGTGGTCGTTCACATAGTTATAACGGCCCGGTGTTTTCACCATTCCCAGTATTGTAATGTTTTTATTGACGTATGACACCTTAACGGTGGGCGATGTGAGATACCCCTCCAGCTCCTTCTGAATTACAATTGACGCTTCGAGGGTAGTCATATCTTTTACACTAATAAAGCCTACAAGTGGTAGATTTATCTCTCCCTCTTTGTTTACCGTGTATGACATAAGTGCCAAGTCGGCTGGTGACCGCCCGCCCGACGATCGCCCGGCGTCGTTATTTATAAAGTTAAAATTACCGTTATCAAAACTTCCCACCTCAACATATAGCTCATCGTAAGCTTTTATGTTAGTCTCTTCAATTCTATTGTTATAAATTGATGTTGGGTTTTTTTTGTTACTTTGCAGATACAAAATATCGCGCTGAGGCACACAACCGGCAACTAGTATTGCCAATGCTATTAAAATTTTTATATTTCTCACAATCCTGACTTTTGTGGGTTATTGATTGTAAAAATATTATTCTGTTTCGTTATTCTATTTTTTTTTACGTTAAAGTATTGTTTTTAGTTACTAATGAATGATTTGTATAATATTGGTGCTATAGTTTGAATAGTTAATGATTAATGGTTATTGGTTAATGATTAATGGTTAATTGCACATTGTTAATTGTTCCCAATCTTCATATAACAAAAAAAGGACTAGCCTCATAAAGACTAATCCTTTTCTTAGAGCGGGAAACGGGGTTCAAACCCGCGACCCTCAGCTTGGAAGGCTGATGCTCTATCAACTGAGCTACTCCCGCGTAAAAATGTGGGGAGAGGAGGATTCGAACCTCCGAAGTCGAAAGACAACAGATTTACAGTCT
>CAZWOA010000044.1:23573-26559 GCA_964635545.1 uncultured Marinilabiliaceae bacterium | reverse complement strand
ACCATAAAGATTCCGGATGCAGCAGCTGTATATTTACCAAGACCTTCAACGGCAAGGTTGAAAATTCCACCCCACATGATAGAGGTACAAAGTCCACCTAACACTATAAATATTACAGATATTGGCACAGTAGAGCCGATATAAGGAATAGTGATTGCAATAGTAGTAGGACTAACAATTGCTAGTACCATTAACAACATACCTAATGTTGACACGAATATCATCATAGCTTTACTTGAAACCTTAGCACCAACAGAAGCTCCTACAAGGCGACCTACCAACATCAGTAGCCAATAGATACCAACAATACTACCGGCAACAGTAGCATCGATGCCTAATCCTGGATTAGCAGCATCAGTTCTTGCAGTCATAAACAAGTTAGCAGTACTAGGAATTCCAATTTCAACACCCACATAAACGAAGATGGCGATAGCACCAAAAATGAAGTGGCGGAATGAAAGAGGACTGTGCTTATCAGTACCTTTTTGAGTAGTTTCTGTTTGTAGGTGTGGTTCTGGAATTTTCACAAACATCAAAACAATAAACGCTAATGCAAAAATACCCATTGCAAGGAATAATGCAGGATTAGCTTTTTCGATAGTACGACCAGCTTCGGCACCCATCAAGAAACCAACTAACATAGGTGTAATAGTAGCACCAATAGAGTTGATTGAGCCACCAAACTGAATAAGTTGATTACCCTTATTACCGCCTCCACCAAGAGTGTTAAGCATAGGGTTAACAACTGTATTAAGCATACACATTGAAAAACCTGAAATCAGTGTTCCTACAAGATAGATAGCGAAACTACCTGCCTGTCCTGACAGAAATTGCACGCCAACTCCGGTGAAACCAACCACAATTGCAGACAATGCAGTTTTTTTGTAGCCTATTTTTCTCAACATTATACCGGCAGGTATTCCCATGAATGCATAGGCAATAAAATTCCCTAAGAATCCAAGTTGAGATTCAAAATTTGTTGCACCAAATTGTTTTGCCACAATCACACCCATGGGGCTAGGTAAGCCAGTCACAAAGGCAATCATGAAAAACAGGGCAAACATCATTGCAATAGGCAATGCATAATTTTTGTTTTGTGTTTTTTCCATTACTAATTTTGTTGAATATGTGTGAATTTAAATTATTGTTCGGTGCCGAAATTAATAAAAATTCACCTTTATTGCACCTTGTGGGCGAATAAAAAGTTTATGACAGCTATCTTTTCCAAAAACATGCTCCAAAACTTCCACATATTTCCCCACTAAGTGCTGTGGCACAAAGGCTTGTATAGTACCGGCAAAACCACCACCATGAACCCTGAAAGCACCTTCGCCACCAAGAGCAATGTCGCTTAGAGCCAATGCAAGAGAAATTCCTTGCTCTTCAACATTATTAATAGGGTAAATATTCTGATTGTACATATATGAGCTATGTCCCGATTCAATCACCATCTTCAAGAAATCATTAAATCTGTTCTGCTCAAGTGCTTCTACTTGTTTTACTACCCTGTCATTATCACGCTGGAAGTGGAAAGCTCTTAAAATAGCCCTATCACTAACTTTACCACGCATAGCAGGAATATTTTCAATAACTTTATCGAGAGTTACCTCACGCAACACTTTAGCGCCCAACTGGCCGGCAACACTTTTCATTTCTGTAGGAAGTGATGCATATTCATCATTAAGGTCGGCATGATTGCCTCCTGTATCGGTAATTACAAGTGCGTATCCGGTTTTGGTAAAATCGAAATCCACCTTCTTAACAACCGGTTCTGCAGGATTTTTAAAATCGATGGTAACCAATCCACCCACCGAGCAGGCAGTTTGATCCATCAGTCCGCAAGGTTTTCCGAAGAACACATTCTCGGCATACTGACCAATAATTGCATTCTGTATAGGATCAAGTTTTCCTTCATTAAACAGATGGCTTACGATGGCTCCTATAAGAACCTCAAAAGATGCCGATGAACTAAGCCCCGATCCTTTGGGCACACCACCATCAATAACAACATCAAAACCTCCAATTTTAAATCCTAACTCTTGCATACGTGCGCTGATACCGCGTATAAGCGACTCTGAAGTATAGAACTCACTGCTATCGGGCTTAAGATTATTAAGATCAACCTCAAATTGGGGATATCCGGCCGACAATACACGCACCTTCATTGTACCGTTGGGTGCCGCTATTGCAATATTATCAAGATTCACAGCTCCTGCCAACACTCTACCATAGTTGTGGTCGGTATGGTTTCCGCCTATCTCTGTTCTGCCCGGCGAACTGAAAACCTCGAACTCAGCATTACCAAACGTAGAGTTAAACTGTTTTGCAAGCTTCTCATATCTCTCTGCTTGAATGCTAACAGCTTTATCATCGGCACCATATAACGATCTCAAAACTGAATGGTTATCCTTTTTTAATTGTGAAATAAATTGATCCAATTGCATGTTTATATTATTTTAAGTTTATTAATTAACCGATGACAATATAGGATAAAATTAACAATGAACTATTAAATATTTCATATTTTTATTTCCATGATTTTAATTATTATTCATCGTGACATCAACAAAATTGCGTAATTTATTGATTCATTGACAACTCTCCATTTTACTATTAAATAATACTTACTGCTAACATAATTCTTAATGAAAGTGTAATAAAATTGTACTCTCAATTTAATGCTGCAACTATTACTTTGCATCATCAAAATATGGGAATCAATTGGAAACATGAAGATCAGAAACAATAGTACCATAAATTTGTTTTATAACATTAACATAAATGACAGGTTTTTAAACATGATAATTTATTGAAATATTGCATTTTTGTACTGCTTTAATGAAAGCAAAAGAAAAATGTGTTAAACAATTTCTTTTAATATTAAAAACTGTTAATTTTGAATTTGATTACTAAACAAAAACAATTCTAATCGACTACAGTTATGATTAAATCGTTCTTTAGGTTTTTAACGCTACTATTGATAGTA
>CAZWOA010000044.1:21475-23473 GCA_964635545.1 uncultured Marinilabiliaceae bacterium | reverse complement strand
GACTACAGTTATGATTAAATCGTTCTTTAGGTTTTTAACGCTACTATTGATAGTATCGTTAAGCAGCGGCCTAAATGCCCAGGTAACCACTTCGGGTATTAAAGGTAGAATACTAGACCAGAACAAGCAGCCTTTACCGGGCGCAACAGTTGTATCGGTTCACCTTCCATCGGGAACTCAATACGGCACAATAACCAACAACGACGGTTATTACCAGATTAACGGTATGCGTACCGGAGGTCCCTACAAAGTTGATGTAACCTACATTGGCTACTCGGGTGCAACTTTCGAAGGAGTTCAACTCACCCTTGGTGATGACTATCCGCTTAACGTTACCCTCACCGAGTCGAGTGTTTCACTTAGCGACGTAGTTGTGCAGGCAGCCCGCACCGTAGAGCGCACAGGTACGAACACCAACATTTCGTCAAGGCAGATACAGACCATGCCCACCATTTCGCGAAGCATCAACGACTTTACCCGCGTATCTCCCTATGCAGGCAGCAGCAACAGCTTTGCCGGTCGCGACGGTCGTTTCAACAATATTACCATCGATGGTGCGGCATTTAACAACAACTTCGGATTAAGCAGCAAAAACCTTCCCGGTGGCGATGCCCAGCCAATATCGCTGGATGCCATTGAAGAGATATCGGTTAACGTGAGCCCATTCGACATCCGTCAATCTAACTTCACCGGCGCGAGCATTAATGCCGTTACCAAGAGTGGAGATAACAACCTAAAAGTTTCGGCATACACATTTATGCGCCCAAAATCATTTACAGGTGAAAAAGTAGGCGATAAAACAGTGGCAAACGCACGCGAAAGGGAAGCCAACACCTATGGCATCAGCATTGGGGCACCAATCATCAAAAACAAACTATTCTTCTTCGTAAATGGTGAGCTTGAGAAGGAAGAGTATCCTGGCATTGAGTGGCGAGCAAGTACAACCGACGGTTCGGATGCAAGTGCACAAGATAAAATATCAAGAGCAACAACAACCGATTTGGAAGCTATGCGCAACCATCTTATCAACACACACAATTACGATCCCGGATCGTATAGCAACTTTGGTAATTTTGCAAGTAAGAACCATAAAATAATGGCTCGTGTTGACTGGAATATCAACAATAACCACAAATTTACAGTTAGATTTAACGATGTAAAATCAACCAACGACCAGTCGGTTAATGCCAACAGTGCTCCAAACCCACGCAGTAGCAACCGTTACAGCACCGATGCAATGTCGTTCAATAACTCCAACTACAACTTCACCAACTATGTGCGTTCTATCACCGGTGAGTTAAACAGTAAATTTGGCAGCAATATCTCCAATAAATTACTTGCTAGCTACACACATATTCAAGATACCCGCGGAAGCGACAGTGATCTGTTTCCATTTGTTGACATCTATAAAGATGGAAAACAGTATATGAACTTCGGTTATGAGCTGTTTACGTACAACAATGACGTGGAAAACAACACACTCAACATCACCAATAATGTTACCATAAATATGGGTAAGCACCAACTTCTTGCCGGTGTATCATTCGACCGCCTATATTTTATGAACTCATATCTTCGTTATGCTCTTGGCTATTACCGATATGCATCTATGGAAGATTTCATGACCAACCAGCAACCAACTGCTTATGGACTTACCTATGGATATAACGGGAATGAGGCTCCTGGAGCAGAACTAACATTCGGAATGGGTGCCGTATATGTTCAGGATGAGTATTCGATAAATGAAAACCTTAAAATCACAGCAGGTCTAAGACTTGAGCGTCCTTTCTATTTTGATGATCCGGATGGTAATCAGGCAATTAAAGATTTAACTTTTGCCAATAACGAAAAAATTGACGTTTCTAAATGGCCGGATGCCAAATTCGTACTTCTACCACGCGTAGGCTTTAACTGGGACGTAAATGGCGATCGTAGTGTAATAGTGCGGGGAGGTTCAGGTTTATTCTCAGGACTTCTACCATTTGTTTGGTACACCAA
>CAZWOA010000044.1:0-21375 GCA_964635545.1 uncultured Marinilabiliaceae bacterium | reverse complement strand
CTTGGTGTTGATTATCAACTTCCTTACGACATGACATTTACCGCCGAGTTTATGTACTCTAAAGATTTACAGGCGGTTGTACAAGAGAATATAAACGAAAAAGTTCCAACAAGGAGTTTTAAAGGAGCAGACAATCGAGAAAGTTGGGTGAATTTAGATGCTGCAGCACCTGGTGATTTCGTTACTCATAAAGCATCGGAAAGTTTAAGGGATAACCGACTCAACAGCCCTATTTCAAATGCAATGGTATTGAAAAATACCAACAAAGGATATCAGTACTCATTAATGGCGCAGTTAACCAAAAAATTCTCACATGGAATTTCAGGAATGGTTGCTTATACCTATAGTGTAGCCAAAGATATGACATCAAATCCCGGCTCATCAGCCAACTCTGCATGGTCGAGCAACGTGGCGGTTAACAGCCTTAATACACCAGGTTTGAGTTATTCAAACTTCCAGGTTCCTCACCGCATTGTTGGTTCTATCAACTATCGCGTTGAGTATTTCAACCACCTTGCAACATCATTCTCACTGCTTTACACAGGCAGCAGCCAGGGACGTATGTCATATACATACTCTAACGACCTTAATGGTGATGGTAACGCATCCGATCTTATGTATATTCCTAAATCAAAAAATGAGTTGATGTTCACCGATATCGTTAAGAGTGGAGTTGTTCAGGCTACAGCACAAGAACAACAGGATGCCTTTTGGAGTTATGTGGAAAGTGACAAGTATCTTAGAGACCACAAAGGTGAATATGCCGAGCGTTTCGGTAAAATAAGGCCTTGGAGAAACAGATTTGACTTTAAAATAGCTCAAGAAATTTTCACCAATCTTGGTGCATCAAGAAAAGGTGTTCTTACCGCATCATTGGATATTCTTAACGTGGGTAATCTCATTAACAAAAATTGGGGTTTAGCTTCTTATCACGGCCTTTCAAACTACGACAACATCCGACTTTTAACCGTTGCCGGATATCAGGATGGACAACCGATTTACCAACTTAATGCAAGTGATGTAAAGAGCTTCAAAGAGAATGCACGCTTTGTTGATAACGTAAGTACTTCTTCAACATGGGGAATGATGCTTGGCTTGAAACTTAGCTTCTAAAAATCACATTCATCTTCAATAAAAAACGTCATCGCACTGCGGTGGCGTTTTTTTTATTACAAACTACCAACAATAATAATTGCAATTCCAACTGTGATTCCGGCAAGGAAAATTGCTTTTCGAAGAATATTTTTCTCCTTAAACAAAATTGCAGCCAGTGTAAACGATATAATGGCATTACTACGCCTCAAAGGAGATATAAGTGCAATAAGACTACCGGGAAGGCTGATGGCATAGAAGTAAAGAAAATCGGCAATAACAAGAAAAATTCCAATTAAAGGAATACTCCATTTCCACTCAAATTTAGCTCCATGACGCTTGGCCGGAAACCATAAAATAAGGGTAAGCGGAATGAGCATAAAAGTTTGATAAAATGAGTAATAACACTGCACCGCCATACGGTCGATACCGGCAATAAGAAATTTATCATACAACGCACTTGCCGAACCAATCAAAGTGCCCAACACAATGAACCACAACCACTTATTACCACGTATTGATATTCCCTCTCTCCTACCCGACAGGCTGAATAAAATGAAGAAAATAATAGTAACAACAAGTCCTATCCACTGCAATGAATTAAGTCTCTCTCCAAAAAAAGTAATTGCTCCTAGAAGTGTCCATATAGGTGCCGTTGCCCTAATGGGTGCCACAAAGCTCAGTGGCAGGTTTTTCAATCCGTAGTAGATAAAAATCCACGACATGAGAACTATGGCACTCTTAATTACCAGTAGTAAATGGGCATGACTGCTTATCAACGGCACATAAAATAGTGATTCACTGCCAATATATCCTAATTGAGATACCACCAACAAAGGCAAAAAAAGCACCGAAGTTGTTAACGTACTGAAAAACAAAACAGGAAAAACTGCATTTCCGGTTAGCGAATATTTCTTGGCAACATCATAAATTCCAAGGAAGAAAGCCGAAAAGAGTGAAAATATAAGCCACATAACAATTTTTCTACAAATATAAGATTGCAAAAATCATTCCTACTGTGCGTTATTATATATTAGCTTTTTTTTGCTTTATTGCCATTCTTTGTTAATTTAGAGCTATATCTTTTTAGTTATGGATTATGTTTTGATAAAAAACGGGTTGATTACCCGCAACTCTAAATGCACCAAAGGCGATATACTTATTTGTGAGAATAAAATAATAGATATTGGGAGCGACCTCAGCAGGCCAAATCTTGAAACACCGGTGATAGATGCAGGTGGCAAATACATTATGCCCGGCATATTAGATATTAACCGTAACTTTTACCACCTTTTTAAATATGACCACCAACAACTTGAAAGATTACTGCAATCGCAAATAATATCGGGCACCACCTTCTGGATTGACACCGTGACTATGCATGAAATACAAAAAGCTGAAATGCACCTGAATGCAAAAGGATTCTCGATGCCCGACTACACATTCCACATACTTGTGGATGCCGATTTATGTAATCAGTTGAATAAACTACCCGACTTCATATTACGCTATGGCATATCATCTCTGATGATTCACTGGCCATTGGTTGAAAACATATCGCAGCCTCAAATCAACAAACTGTTTGCAGTGGCTGCCGAGTATGATCTTCTTATGGTTTGCGACTTTCAATTTTCTCACCATTTCGAAGCCGGAGATAATATAGACTTCTCTGAAGAGGTGGCGGGCTATCATATTAAAAGTTTAAAAGACCTAACAAATTTAATTAAGCAGCACAATGTAAAAGCCTGTTTTCTGAACATACAGTATGCCGAAGAGTTGCAAATATTGAAGGAGTTAAGAGAAACACAGAACATTTATGCAGAACTAAATTTCACTGTAACGCTAGGTACTAAAGAGGCATTTACCCAATATGAACAGGAGGACACGGAATATAACCTACCCCTAAACTCGATATCAGCAAATCAGGTTATTAAAGAAGTAGTAACTAATGAGTGGTGCCTCATTGGTAGAAGTGGCATTAGCGTTTTTAATGAAGAGTTGCTACCCAACATAAAAGCATACAACCGACCCAACGACTATTTTATATTCAAATACTTCCTCCCGATTCTATCATCGGTAATGGTGAATGAATCAAGGCTAAACCCAACGCAAATGACACAGATATTATCAAATAGGCCTGCCGAGTTATTTGGATTATCTCCAGTGAAAGGTGCATTGAAAATAGGTGCTGATGCCGACCTTATAATATGGGATGCAGACTATGAGCGTAATCTATATATTTCTATATCGCACCCTCAACAAGATGCAGATGAGTATAAACTAAAAGGAAGAACAGAGTTTGTTTTTATGAAGGGAAGGATAATATACAATGGAGAACAAATTCTATCCGATACAGTAACCGGAGATTACCTATTCCGATACTCATGAGGCACATCAATGCACCAAAAAAGAATCAACTACAATACCATCAGAAATAAATTATCTATATTTGCCTGATTATTTGAACATTTGAGCAGCATAAGTATGAATAATGTACCTCACCTTGGTGGAACATCACATAATGAAACAGGAATAGATATACATAAAATTAAAAATCTATTGGTTAAATATTGGTATTGGTTTATCATATCAATAAGCATTTCATTATCTGTAACTTATATTTACCTTCGGTATCAGGTACCCACTTATCGTTCGGCAACCACCATACTCCTTAAGGATGCTACTAATCAAGGGATGAGTCGCATTGAAATGATTGATGGTTTCGGCCTATCTCCAGAGATGAAGAACACTGAAAGCCAGATGTTTATAATACGATCACAAAAAATGGTTAAGAGGGCTATTAATCGTCTCGATTTTGAAGTAACCTATATGTCGGCTGGAAAGCTTAAGGAGACAGAATTATACCGTAATGCCCCATTTATTGTTTACTGGGATTCGACACACACACAACTTACTGGCGTAAATTTTCACATAACATCTTCGGGCAACGATAGTTACACAATAAAAGCCGAGAGTGAAGCAGGCTATCTTTACAACTACCCCAAAGAGCAACACCTAGGAACTACAGGTGCGATAAGCATCAATAACACATACAATTTTGGAGAAAATATAACAGCTGAGAACTACTCGTTTAGGGTTGAGCGAAACGCCAATGTAACATTCAAACAAGATGTTGATTACTACTTCAGATTCAACACAATAAATGGTTTAGTAAGTCAATACAGAGGGTCATTGGGAGTAAGTCCATATAGCGAAGGTTCGCCCATAGTAATACTAAGCATAGTGGGTCAACAGCCACAAAAAATGAATGTTTTCCTATCTGTATTATCCGAAGTGATAATGGAGTATAATTTGGATAAAAAGAACCAGATGGCCACCAGATCCCTGAATTTTATAGGTATGCAGCTTAAAAACGTGGCCGACACCCTTCAAATAGTTCAACAACAGTTGGCAGATTTCCGAAGACAAAATCCTTTTATTTCAACTTCGGATGGATCAAAAGGACTGGCTGGCGACTATTTAAACATAGAGAAAGAGCTGAGAATGAAAAACATACAGCTCGATTACCTTACTCAACTCACCAAAAACCTAAACGAAAAGGCACTTTTGGAGGACTATTTTGTACTAATAGTGGGCAAAAATGAGGATAGTGATCCTCTAGTAACAAAATTGGTACAAGAGCTAATTTCATTATCAGATGAACGACTGATTTTAGGCTCAAAAGTATCGGAACGAAACCCATACATCAGTGATCTGGATAAAAAGACAGAGAATGTGAAGCAGAATCTTAAAATTTCTCTTTCGCAAATGATATTGAAATTAAAGAAAAGCATGGACGACGACCGCCTTCTACTAGGCGAATTGAGGTATAAAATCAATCAATTGCCGGCTATAGAACGCGAGTATGCCGAGATAGACCGAAGATACAAACTAAACGATGCCATTTACACATTTTTACTTCAAAAACAGAGTGAAAATCAGATTGCGCGTGCCTCCAACACCTCCGACAATGAAGTACTTGAAGAGCCATCGGTAGTAGCACTTGTAGGTCCTGCAAAAAACCGATACTATAGCCGCAGTTTAATGATAGGGCTGCTTATTCCGGCAGTAATAATTTTCTTATATGAGTTTTTCGATACAAAAATTCGTACTCTCGATCAACTTAAAAACTTAGCAGGAACAATTCCTGTAGTGGGAGCAATACCCAATAGTGAAACGGATGTAAACGATTTAATCCACACTTTCCCCAATGGCAAATGTAGTGAGGCATTTCGTCGCCTAAGGGTGAAGATGCAATATCTGCTATCGGGCAAAGACAAGAAAGTTATTCTTATTTCCAGTACCAATACCGGTGAAGGAAAATCATTTAGCAGCTATAACTTGGCTCAGGTATTTGCTATTTCAGGCAAAAAGACTGTGCTAATAGGTTTCGACTTACGAAAACCAAAGTTGCACCAAATGTGCGGTGTAAGTAATGCTTTGGGTTTATCATCATATCTTTCAGAACAATCGGATATTGAAGATATTATCATTCCTTTGAAACACAATAACCTATCATTGATACCGGCCGGCGAAATACCCCCAAATCCGGCAGAGTTAATACTACAAAGCCGTACCGATAAACTCTTCACCTATCTACGTGAGAATTACGATGTTATAATAATCGACACTGCTCCTATCGGTCTGGTGGCCGATACTCGTACTCTGGTTAACTATGCCGACTCATTCCTATTTGTTACCCGAGTTGATGTTACCAATAAAGAGCATCTAAAAATGACGCTCGAAAACTTAACCGCAGAAAAAATAACATCAATTGGTCTAATACTTAATGGAATACAAACCGACGATAGATTCTTTGGCTATTATGGAAACACATATGCTAAAAGGGAGGAAAATTAGTTAGAGCGGCGGGAGTCGAGGAGATGGAGGATATTTGGGAGGCGGGAGTCGTAAGTCGTGGCTCGACAGATAAACGTTCTGTATATCAAGATGGTAGGTGCAGTATTACACAAAATACAACCATTAAGAAAGTTATGGATTTCTTGGCGAGTTTTTCATTCTTAGCGAGAGCCTATTCATAAAAAAACCCATTAGCATAACTAATGGGCTCATTACAAATATCTTAACAACTTTACAGTTTAAGAAGGCAACACACCGGTAAATTAAGACTTAACCTCAACCTTAAATTCCCTTTCGGTATAGTCACTATCAACATGCTTGATAATCAAAGTATAGTCACCGGTTTCCACTAATGATAGCTGTAATCCACTAAGATTATAGCACAGTAAATCGTAGTAGCTACTGCTAGTATTCTCAGTTTTAGTGACTTGATAATGTTTTAGACGCAACACTATTTCAGATGGTTTTTCACTATTCTGATCTTCATCGTACATAGCCAGCACAAACTCGTCTTTATTATCTACCTGAGTAACATATCTAACTGAAATATTCAAAATCTGCTGATTATAAATATTTTTGGTCACCAAACCTTCAGATATAACACCATATGCCTCAACCAATCCTTCAGGAGCAGCCGGATTAAATTTAAAATTTTTTCGTAAATCTTTGGTAAGAGTTTGTGCAGTTACATCATAATAACCGTTACCATAATCTTTTTCTATAACCAATGAAACATACGACCTATCACCATCTTTAAGCTCACCTTTAGGATCGGCATTATTAATCACGTTATAAGTATAATACACTTCTGTTTCAGGATTCTTATCACTTTTAAGTTCCAAAGAACTTCCAAGTATTCCATGATCAACTGTAACAAATCCTACATAAAAGGGTTTTGGATCGTCGCTATTTAGGCATCCCGACAATAGAAAGATAGAAGCCAATAGAGGTAAAATGATTAGTTTTCTCATAATTACAAATATTTTTATATCACATTAGATGCGATAAACGGTCAAAGGTTGCGTTACTCAAGCTATTTTTTTTCACTTTGCTATATATACCAGCTCAAGATCGTATATATAAGTTATATAACTACCATTTCCAACTGAGGATGGAACGATAACTGATGATTTACCAAAACGATTCATCCTCATTATAGCTTCATTGATACCACTATAATAGCCCGATGATGCATCCGTCTGGCCGGCAATAGCAAATGCCGGCTCCAAATCCTCATAATTACCTCCTGCGTATCTGATTCTTGCAAAACCAGAAGAATCGAGGATTGCAAACGATCTATATCGGTAGCCAATGGCTCTACCCGACTCAACAGCCTCACCGTCTCCTACTTTATGCTCAAAGTAAATGGTTCCGCCACTATTAGTGTAGTTGTCAACGGTGTCTATTGCTGCTTTAGTCAGACTATCCAATCGAGCCATCTCCTCGCCATTGGAACCGCCATAGTTCACCATTTCAGTCAAAAAATTATGTAATAACTCATTCTCTTCAGCAAGAAGTTTACTGTAGTCAATGGTTTTATACTCATCGCACGATGAAAAACCGATTATTAAGGCAATTATAAATAGTGCGTTATAACGTTTTAACAACTTCATCTTTTATTATCTTAATTATTTAAAACAAACTATGCAAATTAAGCTATTTTTATATAAACCTACAACAAAACCTAACGTCTATCTGTCGGGTTTATTATTTTACTACATTAATAATCTCAATATCATAACGTAATATAGCCCTGCCTTTAATTTTATTATCATCACCCACTAATCCAAAAGCCAGGTGAGGAGGCAGAATTACTATAGCTTTTGAGCCCTTAGATAAATTCATTATTGCCTCTTCCAATCCAAGCACTTCATTGCCTTTACCTGCCACAAAATGCTTAACACCATCAGAGGCCGAGTTATAAAAAAGTGTACTATCAAGCAGCGATATGGTGTAATTAAGCTCAACCGCATCACCCTTGGCAATGGTTTCTCCCTGTCCTTCTTCTTCTATTTTCATCCACATACCTGTGGGCGATACCATAAAGCCACTCATGCCGGCCTTATCAACATAACTTGATATAACAAGCGAATCGCGCGACACAAGCATTTTGTTGGCTGCTATAAGTTGCTCACGAGTAATGGGTTTACGTTGTTTTACCGGCTTTTTATTATCACAACCAGCGATAAACAAAATTACAAATAGTGCAAAAAGTAAATTTCTCATACTTCTCTCCTCCTCCATTGCTCAAAGAATATTGGTAAATTATTTTTAAAATGTGCTAAAGCCTCCTCCATGGTTCCTTTAAACTCACCACCTGCTGCATTTTTATGCCCTCCACCACCAAAGTAGGCAGCCGAAAATTTATTTACCGGAAATTCACCTCTCGACCTGAATGACAGTTTAATAATATTGTCACGCTCATTGAAAAAAGCAGAAATATTAACTCCGGCAATGCTAAGCGGATAATTTACAAAACCCTCAGTATCACCATCTTGAGAATCAAATTTACCCATATCACTTTTGGATAGAGTGATATAGGCAGCTTCTTGTTGCTCCATTCGCTCCATTTTTTCACTCAGTATATAGCCCAGCATCTGCATTCGCTTATAGGAGTAGCTATTAAAAATGCGCTCATGAATTGCAGATTTATCTATACCAAGTTTAAGCAATGAAGCAACCACATAGTAGGTTTCGGGGTTGGATGAGTTATAGCTTAACCCACCAGTATCGGTAATAATACCTGTGTAAAACGATTCTGCTGCATCCTTATCGATAAAATCGGCCATTCCGGCTCCTTGCAACACCTGAAATACCAATTCGCAGGTTGAAGACACAGTAACATCAGAAAACATCACATCCACAACATCCTCGGGATAAGGATGATGATCTATCATTATTTTAAATGCATTTGCATTACTAACAATAGGTGCCAACTCTTTTAACCTGGAAGGAGTATTAAAATCGAGAAAAAATATGACCTGTGCATTATTTATCAATGCTGTAGCTTTATCTTTTTTAATATCGAACTGCACTATTTGATTTGCCCCGGGAAGCCATTTCAGAAAATCGGGAAAGCCATTAGGCGATACTACTGATGCACATTTACCGGCCAATTCCAGCACCTTTTTTAATCCTAATGAGGAGCCAAGGGCATCGCCATCGGGGTTGATGTGAGGAATAATTACAAAATCGTTATTCTGCTCTATTGCCTGTTGCAGAAGAAAATATTTATCGATAGACATATTATATGGTTAAACTACAAAAATAATAAATTAAAGTATGGGTTTGGTAATGTGATTATAAAATAATAATTTTAAAGAAAACCAAAAACCTACAATAATGACATATACAAACAAAACCCTTGCAATAATTAAGCCTGGAGCTGTGCGTAATAAGCATATTGGACAAATATTGACGAAAATAGAACAATCGGGCTATACAATTGCAGCCATAAAAACTCTTCAACTATCTAAAGAAGAGGCCTCGGAGTTTTACAGTGTACATAACGAACGACCGTTCTTTGGCGAACTAATCGAGTTCATGTCCTCGGGGCCCATAGTAGCTATGATACTATTGAAAGAGAATGCAGTGGCTGATTTTAGAACATTGATAGGTGCTACCGACCCCGCCGAGGCAGAAGAGGGCACCATTCGCAGGATGTTTGCCACAAGTAAAACCAGCAATGCAATCCATGGTTCGGATAGTGATGAGAACGCAGAACGGGAAACCACATTCTTCTTCAGCAAACAGGAGTGGCTGCAAAAGAACATTATTCAATAGAGAGAATACAAACCAATATTTGGAGGTCGATCGATGATTGGCCTCTTTTTTTTATAGAAAAACGCACTTTAAACCAATCTAATCAGCGAAAAACAATATCGGTAAGAATCTCCTCTCCTACTGCTTCGTTGAGTCTCTTTACAATTTTACCTTTTAGCATTATCAGTTCGCCACGTACTACGCTGGAGTTCAGAGATACATACAACACACCATTACTAACATAAATCTGTTTTGTCATTCGTTCGATGGTTGGCCCCATTATTTGTCCCCACAAACCAATAAGACGATTCTCAAAAAGCTTTTTATTTATTTTCTGATCTTTAAGAATCTCACCCATAATATCACCAATGGATTGGGTAACACACTTCCTATCGTCATTAGCTTTTGAGTAAAAACAATTATTCCTATCATCCATAATCACTGATTATTAACTACTTCACCACTCGAAACATCAAAAAACTTAAACTCTTTACCTGTTTGCGACACCACCATCTCCAAATGGGCACGATTGGTATCGGTAATAAATATCTGGCTGAAATTATTATGAGCAACTATCGACACAAGATTGGCGCCACGCTTAAGGTCGAGTTTATCAAAAATATCGTCGAGCAACAGCACAGGATTAAAACCATTATGCTTACTCAAAAACTCATATTGAGCGAGTTTTAAAGCTATCAACAATGATTTTTTTTGACCTTGCGAACCGGTTTTTTTAATTAAATGATTGCCAAGCATCAATTCCAGTTCATCTTTATGTATGCCGCGCGATGTGTAGCCAAGCGCTATATCTCGCTGACGACTCTGCGCAAGTCCTTCGGCAAGATTATAACGCTGTAAACCAGACTTATAAAGCAGCCCCACATCTTCGGCATCATCAGACAATAATTTATAATATCTGGTAAAAACAGGCAGAAGAGCATCTACAAACCGTGTACGATGATCGAAAATTGAGCCTCCTATATCGCTCATCTGCTGGTCTAAAACCGTCAGCAGGGATCCATCGCCCTCGCCATTATCGCGCCACTGCTTAAGTAGTGCATTACGCTGTTGCAACAAACGGTTATACCGCATCAGGCTAAAAAGATAATTGCGATCGTATTGTGAAATTACGCCATCCATATATTTACGACGCTCCTCGGCACCTTCGGTAATAAGGAACTCATCATTGGGCGACACAATAACCATAGGAATAAAGCCAATATGGTCGGCAAGCCTATCGTACTCCTTTTTATTTCGCTTAAATTGCTTTTTCTGATTACGCTTATATCCGCAATAAATCTCCTCATGCTCTCCATTACGCACAAAAGTACCCTGAAGAACAAAAAACGGATTACCGTGAGTAATATTCTGTATATCAGCAGTTCCAATAAAGCTTTTGCAAAATGCCAAATAATAGATAGCATCAATCAGGTTAGTTTTGCCGGCACCATTATTACCCACAAAGCAGTTGATACCCGTTGAAAGCTCAACATCAACACTTTGAAGTGATTTATAATTAATTATATGTAGGTTATTTAGATACATTGCTATTATTTACTGCAAAAATACAAAAAAAAGAGCTTGCCGCCTAAACTACTCAAATGACATTATATACAATCCACCAACAAAATAAAACATCCAAAGCAGAATAGTATATAGAATACAAGAATAATATGTTTACTTTGTATTTTTGGTTCAATATGTCAGCACATAGGATTATAAATCAATATATAAAATACGCATTATTAATAGCAATTGCCTATTGCACTGCATCCTCCGCTTATGCACAAAACATTATTAAAGGAGTGGTTACGGATGCGGATACGGGCGAACCGCTACCTTTTGTGAATGTATTTGAAAAGAACACCCTATCTGGCACAACGACCGATTTTGACGGAATCTTCTCATTTACAGCAACATCCACAAAGGATACCATTTCATTTAGGCTTATCGGATATGAAGAACAATCTTTTGTGGCCTCTACTTTAATGGGCGACACCTGTCGTATAATGCTGTCATCATCAGTAGTTTCATTAAGCGAGATTGAAGTTAAGCCAACCAACCAGGCACTTTTACTTACAAAGAAAGCTATTGAGGCAAAAAAGATTCACAACCTAGAAAAATATGACAATACAGCCTACGAAAAATATTCAAAATGGCAATTCGACCTCAATAATATTAGCGACCGAGTAAAAAACTCATGGCTTTTTAAAGGTGGCGAAAATTTGATGCGCTACTCCGATGACTCGACAAGATACCTACCAGTATATTTCTCGGAGCAGCTTAGCTATAACGAATCGCAAAAAGACCCGATGAAACAGCGTTCTACCATAATAGCCGACCGCACCAACGGCCTTGATATTCTTAAGGACTATGAAATATCGGGATATACCAGTGCGCTGGATATGGAGGTGAATTTTTACACCAATGTAATGATGATTTTTGGCCAGAGTTTTATTAGTCCCATTGCCGATAATGCGCCATTTTACTACAACTACTATCTGAAGGACAGTTTAGAAACCGATAAGGGTAAAAATTATATTATAAGATTCAAATCGAAACGGCCGGGCGACAAAACATTCACAGGTCAATTTACGCTAGAAACAAACCATTACTCCATAACAGAAATCGAGGCCGAATTATCAGAAAAAAGCAATATCAACTTTGTGAAATCGCTTGTGCTCAGCAGTGAATATCAGCTTATTGACGACTCACTGTTTTTCTACAAACGCAACCAGATATCGGCCACCATCGATTATATTCCCATCAATACAAACAAAAAACGACTTGAACTTAACTACTTAATGATGAACTCAGTAGATAAAGTATCAATTAATAATAACGATGAGATAAAACTTAGCCGCGATGCTATGACGTTTGAAACAATAAAAAAACGGGATGTGCACCGCAACGACCTAAAACACTGGGAATCAATTCGCCATGAATCACTATCGAAAACCGACCAAAATGTATTAGCTTCCATCGACTCACTTAATAACCTTAAAACAGTGAAGTTTATGGATAATTTGGCTCGTATGTTTGTTACCGGTTACTACGATTTAGGCACATATGAGTTTGGCCCATGGATGGAGACAATCAATGCCAATAAAGTAGAGGGCCTTAGGGTTCATGCCGGATTACGCACCGGGAAAGAGTTCAGCGAAAAATGGCAATTATGGGGTGGTTTGGGCTATGGTACACGCACCGAGAAAATTGCCGGTTCTGCCGGTATAGGCTATAAATTCGACTCTCCATTCAGGAAAGTTATAAGGGCATCATATGAAGATAAAATTGTGCGTATTGGTGAGAACGACAAGATTAACTATCTGTATGAGAACATGATGGGAACATCAGAAAGTAACCTTGTGGCGATGATTATGCAGCGTGACCCGGTGGATGAACTGCTGCGTGAACTTAAAATAAGGCTTGATTATGAACACGAATGGCGCACAGGGCTGGAGAGTAAATTCAAGTTACTGCATAACATACAGTTTTCACCCGAGTATTATCCATTCATAAAAGACGGCAAGCAGATAAACCGCATCAGTCAGAATGAGATAGCATTCGACACCCGCTGGAGCACCAAAGAGAAGTATATTGAAGACGGATTACAGCGCTTTTACATCTCAACACGCTATCCCATAGTGCATTTCACAATTGCAGGAGGCGAAACAGTGGTTGACGGCACCCACAGCCTTTACGGACGAATACACTCCACTCTGAAACATTCCTTTTTTATAGGTTTGGGCGAAGTGAATTATGCCATTGAGGGAGGTGCAATAATTGGAAAAATGCCCTATTCGATGCTTGAAATACCACGGGGCAATAAAACTTACGGACTTTACAGCTACGATTTTAACCTGCTTGATTATCTGGAGTTTGCCAACGACATATACCTCAACACCTACATGGATTACCACCTCAACGGGTTTTTCTTCAACAGGGTACCGCTGCTTAAAAACCTGGGGCTACGTGAAGTTGTGGGCTTTAAAAGCATAATAGGACATCTGGATAACAGACATAGAGATGTAATTGACTATGCCGAAAATATGCGCCCATTGAACGGAGCTTACATTGAGCTGAATGCAGGGGTGGAGAATATTATACGTTTTTTCAGGATAGATGCTATTTGGCGCGTAACACCTCAATCCATTACAGGTGCACCACAATTTGGATTTAGAGCACAATTTAATATTAAGTTGTAGCACAAATTGTTGTATTAGGAACCACGTGCCTTTAGCCCGTGGTTATGCGTTATAGAAGATAAAGGCTTTAGCCCAAACAACCATTGAATGTTAGCTTACAAGCTGACATATACTTGATTAGAATCGCTTTGCATTGTAATATTTTGACTAAAGTCCTTCGATAGCACGAGCATTACCACGGGCTGAAGCCCGTAGTAATTATCACAGCCTCTCCTAATCATAAGCATCTATTATGCCAACCCTTAACTGGATAATTATCATTCTGTCCCAATAACTATCGGCATCGAAATTGGGAGAAGGACAATCTCATTACCCACAAAGTTGAGTTATATCTCCAATACTCAATTTTCAACCACACCCTCCTTGGGCAACACCTTGTTAAGTATCATATATCCTGCCACACCGGCAATAATAGAACCAACAAATATACCCACTTTGGCCTCGGTAAGAATAGATGGTGAAGTATAGGCAAGAGACCCTATAAACAACGACATGGTAAATCCAATACCCCCCAGTAGCGCAACTCCAGCAACAGCTTTCCATGAAGCACCTTGAGGTCTCTTAGCAATTTTTAATCGCACACCTGCCCATGCAAAGAGGAAAATACCTATTAACTTACCCAACACCAAACTTACTGCCAATGCCAATGATAGCATAGAGAAACTGGCACTCTGAGCCTCCGGATTATCAAAATAGTAGAATATGATACCTGCATTTGACAGCGCAAAAAGCGGCAACACAAAATAGTTAACAAAACGATGGAGCGAGTGTTCTACAAACTGCAACGGACTCTGTACCTCGCGCACTAATGTATTGATATGGCTTATGGAGTCAATCTGCTCATGACTAAGCATGGCACCATCAATTTCGTGGTGTTTAAACTTATTTACCATGCCTTTAATAGCAACCATGAAACGCCCCGAGTCCATTGATGGATTAATAGGTATGGTAAGAGCCACCAATACACCGGCTATGGTTGCGTGCACGCCCGAGTTAAGGAATAGCCACCACACTACAACACCCAGCACAATATAAATCCATAAATATCGCACATTCAAGATGTTAAACAGTGCCAATAAGCCTACAATACCAAAAGCAACACCTAGGAACAGCCAGTTTATCTGGGTAGTATAGAATACTGCAATAACTATCACAGCTCCCAAATCATCAACTATAGCAAGAGCAGTAAGGAACACCTTAAGCGACAGTGGCACTCTATTACCAAGCATAGAAAGTATGCCTATCGAGAATGCTATATCGGTAGCCATAGGTATTCCCCACCCTTGACCGGCTTCACCTTCAAGCCCAAAGGATTTAAAAACAAGCATTGGAACCAGCATACCTCCCACAGCAGCGATAAGCGGTAACGATGCCATCCTTATATTATTTAACTCACCGGCGAGTATCTCTCTTTTAATTTCTAGTCCCACCATAAAGAAAAATATCGCCATCAGTCCGTCGTTAATCCAATGCAGCATGTGCATATCCAACTGCCAATCGTTGAGCGATAATTTCAAATGTAACTTTTGAAAAAACCATGTGTACCAATCCTGCCACGGGCTATTGGCCCAAAGCACAGCTATAAGTGCGGTAAACATCAGTAATAGACCACCATTGGAGGTGATACGTAAAAAGGCTTTCAAAGGAGTTTCAAAAGCAATCAATCTTAATCTCTCTTTTTTTGTCATCTTTTAATTTAAAACAGTTTTAGTTTGTTATCTATTATATGATAATAAAGGCACTCATTTTTTATCAATGAATGCCTCTATTATTAGTAACCATAAATGTTTCAGCTATTTCAAGCTTATCAACAGTCCCCACATCGAACCAATGACACCCAGGCAGCATAACACTCTCGCGTATAGCAAATTCGGCAGCCCTACTCAAGTATGCATCCATAATGGGGAAAGCACCCTCTTGAGGCAACATATCAATAAAAGCCTGTTCCACAATGTGGAAGCCACAGAAAGCACTCTCGTGGGTATTTTGCTCATTGCGGGCTGTAATTCTATCTCCATTCTGATGATTTACCCAACCGGAAAGAAATCCATCATGGTTAAACACCAGCTGACGGGTTGAAGGACGCTGCATAGTCATTAACGTAACCAACGGCTTATGCTGCTTATGAAACTGCATCATATGGCTTAAATCGGCATTTGAAAGCACATCCGCATTGCCAATCAACACAGGCTCATGGGGCATAAAAAGTTTGCGGGCATTAACTAACCCTCCACCGGTATCGAGCAACGTATCACTCTCATCAGAAATGGCAATTTTAAGCCCGTCCCAACTCACAGTTTGAAGATAATCTATAATCTGACTTGGGAAATGATGCACATTCACCACAATATACCTAATGCCATGGTTGTAAAAATTATTGATGGCGTGCCACAGCAGCGGCTTTCCACCCACCTCAACCAGTGCTTTAGGCTTATTATCGGTAATAGGACTGAGCCGGGTGCCTAATCCGGCGGCGAATATCATTCCATTCATAATCAAATATATACAATCATCTTTTTAATGTGTTGCCTTAGGCTTACACAGTTTCTCTTCACTATTGGAGGTGTAGCTGCATTTTTTGCATGTAAAGCGGTGTGCACTGCTTATTACAGGTTTTAAACCACTCTTAACCTCTTTGCATATTTTTTTCGACATAGCTATTATCTTGCTTTCATCTCTTGTTCAAGGTGCCTAAGCACCACAATTACCTTATGATTTTTTTTCAGATAGTGCGCCATCTGCTCGGCACAATATACCGATCGATGCTGCCCTCCGGTACATCCGAAGTTAACCATCAGATTTTTAAATCCGCGCTTGCTATACTTATCCACCGAATTGCCCACCATGGCAATGGCATGCTCAAGAAACTCATCCATCTCGGGCTCATCCTTGAAAAATGATATCACTTCGGCATCTTTACCGGTTTTATCCATGTATTGAGGATATTTACCAGGGTTGTGAATGGCACGGCAGTCGAACACATACCCGCCACCATTGCCAGAAGCATCAACAGGAACACCTCTTTTATAGGAGAACGAATTTACCGAAACAGTAAGCACTCCGGCCTCTTCGCCTATTTTTTTTAGCTCTTCGGATAAGGTTACATCTTTTAAAGCCTGCATCAAGGATGGCAACTGTATAGGAAGTTTAACCTTACCAAACAGATATTCGAGATTCTGAATTGCAAACGGAATACTCTTCAGGAAATGCTCTTTGCGTTCATAGAAACCACGGAAACCATAAGCTCCCATCGCCTGCATGATACGTATATACACATATCCATAGAAATAATTGCGGAACTCATCACGATTGATATCTATCTCATTTTGAAGCTCATCCATATAATACTCAAGCAGTTCCTCGCGCACATGCGGTGGTATATCGGCCTTAGCATCATAAAGCAGTGAAGCCACATCATATTGAAGTGCACCGCGTCGCCCTCCCTGATAGTCGATAAACCAAGGCTCATCATCAATCACCATCACATTACGGCTCTGGAAATCGCGATACAGAAAATAGTCATGCGGAGCCTGTAACAGATAATCAATCAGCTGGTTATAATCATCCTCAAGTAGCTGTTCATCAAAAGGAACACGGGCTAGCTTAAGGAAATAGTATTTAAAATAGTGCAAATCCCACAACATACTTTGCCTGTCGAAGGCTGCACGAGGGTAACATTTATCAAAATTGACCAAATCCTTACCATTAACCTGAAAACTGATAAGTGCTTTAAGAGTTTTTTTATAAAACTGCTTCAACTCATCAGGGAAATCATCGCCCTTGCGCACCCCTTGCAGGAAGGCATATAGAGTTATATCGCCCAGGTCTTGCTGCAGATAGATGAAATTATCGGTATCAACAGCATAAATCTCAGGCACATTGAGCGACGCATCCTTAAAATTGTCCGAAAAAGTTAGAAAAGCATCGTTCTCCTTAGTATCGGTATTGAAAACTCCAATAGCACTTTTGGTGCTTCCCGAAATACGATAATACTCACGGTATGAGCCCGATGGCGGCAGAGCAACGAAAGAGCGCGAGGACTCACCGGCCCACTGCTCAAACATGCTTACTAACAATATCTTAGTATTTGAGTTCAATTTGATAAATTTTAGGTGTGCAAAGTTACAAAATGTAACTAATAAATGAAACCCTATTAAGAATTATTCTATTTTGTATGATGCATTACACCATGATTTCAAGTAATTACACAAAAATAATGCCTTAATTTTTATCTACTGAAATAAAAATAACCTACTTTTATAAATTGATTGACAGCAATCAAAATAATCCAAGTTTTGAGATAACCTTAAAAAATAAAACAGTGAAAAAACTAATTATCACAATGATGGGTGCAAGCATGCTTCTTGCAGGATGCGCAACGGCCGATAAGAAGCCGGACAATCCTTTTTTTAGTGAGTACAACACTCCGTTTGGTGTTCCTCCGTTCAATGAAATTACCAACGATCACTATCTGCCGGCCTTTAATGAAGGCATTAAGCAGCATGCAGCTGATATTGAGGCGATAGTGCATAACAGCGAGCCGCCAACATTTGAGAATACCATAGTGGCAATAGACCAGAGCGGTATGTTGCTGCATAAAGTCTCAAATGTGTTTTTCAACCTCAAAGAGGCTATAAACGACTCTACGATGCAGCTTATAGCTACAGAAGTGGCACCACTGCTATCAAAACATTCGGATGACATACTATTTAACAAAGCTCTATATGAGAGAGTTGCAGAAGTTTACAACCAACGCGAGTCACTTAACCTCAACGCAGAGCAAAATCACCTGTTGGAACTAACATACAAGGATTTTGAGCGTGCCGGAGCAGGTCTTGATGACGCAAAACAGAACCGATTAAGGGAGTTGAATGAGCAGCTTTCGCTTCTATCACTTAAGTTTCAGGAGAATTGGCTGGCCGAAAATAACGGCTTCAAACTTGTGATTGATAATGAGGCCGACCTTGCAGGACTTCCCCAGGGGGTGATTGATGGTGCTGCCGAAACTGCATCGGAAGAAGGCATGGATGGCAAATGGGTGTTTACGCTCGACAAACCAAGCATGATACCCTTTATAACCTATTCAAGCAACAGAGAGTTGCGCGAAAAGATATACACAGCCTATCTTAACCGCGGTAACAATAATAATGACAACGATAACAAAGATGTTATAAAAAACATACTCCAGCTGTCGCAGGAACGTGCCCAACTACTTGGCTACGACACCACTGCCGACTATATTCTTGAGGAGAGAATGGCAAAAACATCTAAAAATGTGTTTGACTTGCTAAATAAGCTATGGACTCCTGCCCTTAAAGTTGCCAAACAAGAACTTACTGACATGCAGAAACTTGCATCAAAAGAGGGAATGAAAGAGCCGCTTCAAAGCTGGGATTGGTGGTACTATGCCGAGAAAGTGCGCAAAGAAAAATATGACCTTGATGAGGAGCAGCTCCGCCCATATTTCAAACTGGAAAATGTGCGTGACGGAATTTTCGGAGTGGCAAAAAAACTTTACAACCTCGACTTCACAAAACGTACAGATATACCTGTGTACCACCCCGAAGCTGAAGCTTATGAAGTGACCGAAAACGGCAAACATATTACAGTTCTTTATCTTGACTATTTCCCACGTGCAAGCAAAAGCGGCGGTGCATGGTGTACCAATTTTGAGATGCAGACCAATGTTAACGGCAATTTCGTGTACCCTGTTGTATCGGTAGTTTGTAACTTCACCAAGCCGGGTAAAGAGACACCTTCACTCCTATCAATGGATGAAGTTGAGACATTCTTCCACGAGTTTGGCCATGCTCTTAACTTCATGCTTGGCAACACAACTTACCTGCGTAGCCAAACCGATATACCAACCGACTTTGTAGAACTGCCATCGCAAATACTGGAGCATTGGGCGTTTGAACCGGAAGTACTTAAAGAGTATGCAACTCACTACCAAACCGGAGAGGTAATTCCTGATGCACTGATAGAGAAGATGGAAAAGAGCAGTAAATTCAACCAGGGATTTGCCACTGTTGAGTATCTTGCTGCTGCACTATTGGATATGAATTTCTATACACAAACCGATTTCAGCAACTTTAATGTTATTGATTTTGAGAAGAAAACACTGGAATCAATAGGACTTATACCACAGATAGCACCACGCTATCGCACCACCTATTTTGCACATATTTGGGGAGGCGGATACTCAGCTGGGTACTATGCCTACATCTGGGCCGAAGTGCTTGATGCTGATGCTTATGAGGCATTTAAAGAGCATGGCATTTTTGATAATGCAACAGCTCAATCATTCCGCGATAACGTGCTGTCGATGGGAGGTTCTGATGATGCAATGACGATGTATCGCCGTTTCAGAGGTGCAGAACCATCAATAGAGCCACTGCTGAAAAACAGAGGACTGAATTGATAAGTTGATAAAACTATATTGAAAAGGGGCTGCATTACGATGACAGCCCCTTTTTTTGTTTCATTTACAGAAATAACATTCAAATGAGGGTATAGAACATCCTTACCGCAACCACCAACACCACCGAAACAAAGCATACAATATGGTTGATGCGTGAAGTTATGCCAATATCATCATCAGTAATATCACGACCATTAACTCCTATAAACGGCTTATCGACCACAATGCCATGATACACTGCCGAGCCTCCAAAACGGCAATCGAGCACACCCGCCAATCCCGACTCCGGGTAGCCTGAATTGGGACTTTTATGGTTACGCGCATAAAGTGCCATAAACCTGAAACTACGCGCAGAAAAACCTGCAATAGCGATGAGCACCCCTGTAATGCGGGCCGGAATATAGTTGGCAACATCATCGAGGCGGGCTGCACTTCTTCCAAAGAGATTAAACCGCTCATCACGATATCCCCACATAGAATCGAGGGTATTAACCATCTTATAGGTCATTATACCCGGCACACCGGCAACCCCAAACCAAAAGAGGGGAGCCACTACCCCATCGCTCAGGTTCTCCGACATGGTTTCCAGCACTGCAATGCGTATCTGCTGCGGTGTAAGTTGCGAAGTATCGCGCCCCACGATGCGTGAAAGCTGTTTTCGTCCTGCCTCCACTCCTTCATTTTTCAACACTTTAAAAACGGCAGTTCCCTCAGCAATTAGAGTGCGGTTCGCCAATCCGAAGAAAACAAAAATCAAAATAAAAAGAGGAAAGACAACGGGTATATACCTGATAATCAGCGATTGAACCAGATAAAAAACAGCAAAGCATCCTACTACCAAAATAGATACTGCCAAAGCTCCCTTTAAAAACAGCGACGAACCTCTATTTAGCCACTTCTCCATGCTGTTAATGGCATTTCCGAAAGCAACAACGGGATGAGGCAACCAAAACGGGTCGCCCAATAGCAAATCTAATAACCAGGCACCAATTACAGATGCAGTGAAAATATATAAAGACATAAGCAATGTGCAAT
>CAZWOA010000043.1:10732-26635 GCA_964635545.1 uncultured Marinilabiliaceae bacterium | reverse complement strand
GTACAGTTACCCGTACGTCAGTTTAGCAAACTGGTGGTTTCAGCCACTCACCCATCTCTCCATTCCCAATTCAGGACCTTTGCAGAACCTTCGTTCTTGTTCCTGATTGCGATTGCAAAAGTAACAAATAGAAATTAATCTGCAAACATTTATGCCAATTAAAACCAAATAAACTAATTTTTATTGTAAAAAAGAGGAGGCCGATTATTGCCTCCTTTTTTACCTTATTGATTCTTAGTCGGTTTGTTGGTTTTTGTGTCGGGCTTGGCTATTGCCTCCCTCATGGCTGTATCTGCTTCAAGGTTGCGATACTTTACATAATCCATGATTCCTAGGTTGCCCGAGCGGAATGCATCTGCCATTGCTTTGGGAACCTCTGCTTCGGCTTCAATCACTTTGGCGCGTGCTTCTTGTGCTTTGGCTTTCATCTCCTGCTCAAGTGCCACAGCCATTGCTCTGCGCTCTTCTGCTTTGGCCTGTGCAATATTCTTATCGGCCTCAGCCTGATCCATTTGCAGTGCGGCGCCTATGTTTTTACCTATGTCGATATCGGCAATATCAATGGATAGAATTTCAAATGCTGTTCCGGCATCAAGACCTTTGTTTAGCACCAGTTTTGAAATTGTGTCGGGCTTCTCAAGCACTACTTTGTGCGATTCCGATGAACCGATTGACGAAACTATACCTTCACCCACACGGGCAAGCACAGTCTCTTCACCGGCACCACCCACCAGCTGCTTGATGTTGGCACGCACGGTAACACGGGCTTTGGTAATAAGCTGGATACCGTCTTTGGCAACTGCTGTTACAGGAGGTGTATCTATCACTTTGGGGTTAACCGACATCTGTACTGCCTCAAACACATCGCGTCCGGCAAGGTCTATTGCTGTTGCCATCTGGAATGTGAGGTCGATATTGGCTTTGTTGGCCGATACAAGTGCGTGAACCACACCCTCAATATGGCCACCTGCAAGAAAGTGGGCCTCAAGTTCATCGCGTTTAATCTGTGCAAGACCGGCTTTATGAGCCTCGATAAGTGCACGCACGATAACTCCGGGCGGTACCTTACGTATGCGCATAAGCACAAGCTGTAGCAGCGAAATTTTCACACCCGACACGAGGGCTGAAAACCATAATAGCAGCGGTACATAGTAGAAAAACATAAACAGTAGTACTATGCCGGCCACCATTAGGAAAATAGGAGCTAAGTCTAACATGTGTTTATCAGGGTTTTAATTTAACAATTATATGGTTTTTATATACTTTTGTAACTATTACTTCCGAGTCGGGCTCAACATATTCGCCCGGACATTTGGCTTCAATGGTCACTCCGTTTACCTTCACTTTTCCCACTGGGTTAAGGCGGGTTACGGTAACAGCCACATCTCCTTCGTGAATCAACTCTTCCGACACCGGTTCTACTGTGCTATCTACATTGGTGGTGAGCATAAAGCGGTTCCATGTGTTCGATCGCAATGCAAATACCATCAGCCCAATGAAGAAGAGCAGCGTTATGCCAAGTGTGAAGTGACCCACGTCGGAACCGAACTTGAGATAGGTGAGATATATACCGGCTGCGGTAAATATAAAACCTGCAATTCCTGCAATGGTTATTCCGGGAATCACAAATAGCTCAAGCACTATAAGTAAAAGGCCCAATAAAATGAGAATAATGATAATGGATGTAATCATAAGGTTTATTCTATGGTTATGGTTAATGACAACTCTTTAAGTTTTGATTCCATAACCAGAAGCTCTTCCTTATGCCCTTTCTTTATTTCGTATCTTCCTTTGGTATGTGCAATAAGTGCACATTGCCCTGCCTGCTCGGTGTTGTGGTTGCATATTTTACAAAGTGACTCTATTACATGGTCAAATGTGTTCACATCGTCGTTATGCAACACCAATACCCACATCCTGCTGTTTGATTCGCAAAGATTTTCTCCCTCTATTCGGCTGCCTTCTGAAGTCATGGATTCCCATTTTTTGATGATATGTCAAAATTAACTTTTTTTTTCAAAAAACCATCCTTTACTCCATTTCTTTTGCTTTCGCCACCGTAATCTGTTCGTCGCCCAGGAATGCTACCACAAATGCACCTTCAAATCCTGCTTCACGCGCTACTGGCACCATCTTCACCGCTTCGTCGTAGGTGGCAAAGCTTCCGCAGTAATATTTAGAACTTTCGCTACCGTCCATTTTTACCGATTTTATATTGTTCAGTTTGCTTAGCGCAGCCTCATTGGGTCTGTTTCTGAAAAGGCCTAACTGCACCCTGTACTCTGGCTTCATGGCCGATGGTATTCTCTCTTTAATGCTCTTTTCTGCCTCTATAACCTCTTGATTGGCAGTTGTTTCCTGTTTTTTTACTTCTGATGATGCAGCTTTCGGCTCCTCTTGAGGTGTTTTAGCTGGTTGTTGCACTTCTGCTGCTGGCTTCTTAGGCTCAAAAGGCTCATATTGGCCGTCGATATAACTAAGGTATATAAACAGTGCATCGTTGAGCAGATAAACGGCCTGACGCTTCATTGTGCCGGCTTTTTCATACTGAACAGTGTTGTCGCCCGATTGGGTGGCAAGCTCGTTGGCCATTTTATAGTATGTGGATGCCTCAAGTTGTTTCTCGAAGAACTCTTTTATATCCAACCCTTCATCCTGCAACCTTATTTCATTTGCTTTATCGTTAAAAATCCGGTATTTGGTGTCGAGTGATGAGTGATAAAGCTGAAGTGCCATCGTTTTGTACTCCTTAGCATTGTTCCTCAATTCGCTAAATTCATCCTCCTGGGTTGTCCCTTTAATAAGCGATTGTGCGCTGAATGCCGGCACGCCTTTCAGCAGCTCCTCATTAAGTTTTGATGCCTCCAGTGTTAGTATGTTTCCCCACACATACATGCTGTCGGCCTCGTGCAGATCTTTTATGTCATAGGCATCAAAAAGCCTGGCATACATAAGGTTCCACTCATTCATCTGGCGTTCAAACTCATCATCGGTGTAGTATGTAAAGTTTTTGGGAATTAAAATATTACCCAGATTTTTATTGTTCGTTTTTTCTGATGATGATGATGAAGCACCTGTCGGAATATTGTCTGTTTTATTATCTTTCAGATAGCCTATTTCTATCAGACGTGCTTTAATCTGATGATTTTCAATCTGTTCGTCAAGGCTGTATGCATCCTTTTCTATTTTGATGATTTTATTAACCGCCTCATCTCTTTCACGTTCGCTGTTGGTATTGGAAAATACATAGCGGTATTGAGCCATGATATTGCTTAGCGAGTCTTTGAGAGTCCTTAAATTATAGGCTTTTTCGTACTCAAGCTTTGCTTCATTGCTTCTGAATTTATCCCAATCGGTGTAGGTGAGTGTGTCGTTAATTATAAAACGGAAAACCTCGGCTCGTTGGGCAATTCGTTTATCGGCGGTGAATGGCCTTTTTGATGTTGATGCGCCACCTGCTGCCGGGTCGGGAATAAGTGCTGCAGCATCTTTAATCTCCTGCGACGACATTGCCATATTTCTCACCACGCTGTTATCCCACACTATTTCAAATACTTCCACACTATCGCAATCTGTTTTGCGGTTGGATGCAAACCATGCCACATTTTTAAACTCATCGGCCACAAACAGATAGTCGTCCTGGGGCGAGTTAAACGGCACGCCAAGGTTTACCGGTTCGGCAAATTTACGTGAATCGGGGTCGTAGGTCGATTTGTAGATATCGTAGCCGCCCATGCCACCTTCGCGGTTACTGGCAAAATATATTGTGTTGCCATCGGTCATCACAAAGGGCATTATATCGTCGGCTTCAGAGTTTAGCTCGCTAATTTCACCCTCTTCGCCCCATCCGTCAATTAGTTGCTCCATTTTATACAGGTTGGCTCTTTTATCATCACCCTGCATTGTGAAATAGATGGCATCTTTGCGCTCGGTGCGGTACAGAATGCCGTTGGGGTCAACCCCCGACTCAAAAAAATCGCTGTTAACAAGCAGTGTGCCTGCATCTTTGCTCAGGTCGTAATATTGAAGAAGATTATCTTTTGTGGTGATAAATCTGCCTACTACTTTAATGTCAAAAATCTTGGATGACAGTGGTATGGATGCTTCACATTGGTTTATGTAGGTTTCGGCGCGTGCAAGCAGCTCTTTGTTTTTGCCAAATTTCACATATCTGTTATAGAAATCTAAGGCTTGTTGAAATTCGTAGCCCAGCTGTGCTGCCCTTCCCTGATAGAACGATAAATCGGTGCCATATTTGTTAATCTGTGCAAACTTTAGACGTTTTATCGCTTCCGAAATATTCTGATTCGACTCGGTGAGTGCTGCACCATAGTAGTAATTGGTTTTTGGGTCTCGTTCACTTTTTCTGATTAGCAAAGAGATTATTTCGGCCGATTCTCTAAACTCACCTTTGTCGAATAGAGCGATTGCCGATTGTAATGAGCCCTCCTGAGCAGTAATAAACATTGTGCTTATTAAAAAACAGAGAGAGGCTGTAACTATTCTTTTTACCATCATACTGAAATATGTTTACTATCTTGCGTAATTATCAAAATTAAAACTCAAAGTTAAACATTCAGAATTAAAAAATACAGTAATTGACTAAAATAACAAATAGTAACATTTACTGCTATTCCGAATATTTTCATTATTTTGAACACTGATTTGAATTATTTGTTAACAATAAGGTATGTTTGTATATTAAAAACCTAAAGGATATGACAGCACTTGAAGAGGGCATGAAAGCCCCGGATTTTACAGGTACCGACCAGGACGGCAACACCATTTCACTTTCAACCTTTAAGGGCAAAAAGGTGATTCTATATTTTTATCCCAAAGATAATACCCCGGGTTGTACTGCCGAGGCGTGTAACCTTAACGATAACTTCGACGAACTGACTGATAAGGGTTTTGAGATTATTGGCGTTAGTCCCGATAGTGCATCATCGCACCAGAAGTTCATTGCCAAGTTTAACCTTCAGTTTAAGCTTATCACCGATACCGAGAAGGAGATTTTGATACTTTATGAGGCGTATGGCGAAAAAAACATGTATGGCAAAAAGGTGATGGGAGTTATCAGAAAAACATATATTATTGATGAGCAGGGCGTGATTCAGAAAATCATTAAAAGGGTTGATACAAAGAATCATACCGCTCAAATATTGAAATATGTGGAATAAAAATGTGGTAGCGACAAAAATTGTCGTTGTATGATAGTATGTTTGTATCGAACACAATAAGTAATAAATAACAAGATGGCAGAAAAAGAGGAAAATAGCTCACAAAAAGAGAAGCTAAAAGCGTTGCAGCTTACCATGGAGAAGATAGATAAAACCTATGGTAAGGGTGCTATTATGCGCATGGGCGAAAGCACAATAGAGAAAGTTCCGGTAATTTCATCGGGCTCCATGGGGCTCGACCTTGCTTTGGGCGTGGGTGGATATCCGCGCGGCAGGGTGATTGAGATTTATGGTCCTGAATCGTCGGGTAAAACCACATTGGCAATACATGCCATTGCCGAAGCACAAAAAGCCGGAGGTATCGCAGCATTTATAGATGCAGAGCATGCATTCGACCGTTTCTATGCCGAGAAGTTGGGCGTTGACCTCGATAATCTGCTTATTTCGCAACCCGATAACGGTGAGCAGGCACTTGAGATTGCCGACCAGCTAATACGCTCATCAGCAATAGATATAGTGGTGATTGACTCGGTGGCGGCTCTTACGCCAAAGGCCGAGATTGAGGGTGATATGGGCGACTCGAAAATGGGTCTTCAGGCAAGGCTTATGTCGCAGGCGTTACGTAAGCTTACTGCCAGCATAAATAAAACACAGACTACCTGTATATTTATTAACCAGTTGCGCGAGAAAATCGGCGTTATGTTTGGAAATCCGGAGACAACAACCGGAGGTAACGCATTGAAGTTTTATGCATCTATACGCCTCGATATTCGCCGTGTGAGTCAAATTAAAGATGGTGAGGATGTGATTGGTTCGCTTACCCGTGTTAAGGTGGTGAAGAATAAAGTTGCACCTCCGTTCCGTAAGGCTGAATTTGAAATTAGATATGGCGAGGGAATTTCTAAGGTGGGTGAAGTGCTCGACCTTGCCGTAGAACTCAATATAGTTAAGAAGTCGGGCTCGTGGTTTAGCTATGGCGAGACTCGACTGGGACAGGGACGTGAAGCAGTGAAGGATGTTATTCGTGATAATCCGGAGCTAATGGCCGAATTGGAGCAAAAAATTAAAGAACATATAGCTGAACTGAAGCAGTAAAACATTAAAGGCCGTTCCAATGGAGCGGCCTTTAATATTTGAGCACATATTGAATGTGTTATTTTGTTTTATTGTGCTTCTTAATAAATTGCTCTAGCGCCATTGTCATTGATGGTGCCTGTGGCATAGGGGCTTGAATATCAAGTCTTAAGCCGGCATCTTTTACCGCTTTGGCTGTTGCAGGGCCAAAAGAGGCGATGATAATCTCCTTCTGTTCAAAATCCGGAAAATTTTGAAACAGAGATGTGATGCCCGACGGGCTGAAGAATACGAGAATATCGTAATCGGCAGCCTGAATATCGCTAAGGTCGCTACTCACTGTTTTGTATAGAATAGCTTTGGTATATTTAAACTTACCCTTGGTGAGAAGCGTTGGAATTTCCTGCTTGTGAATATCAGAAAGAGGCACAAGAAAATTCTCATCCTTATGTTTTTTCAACACCTCAATAAGGTCGGGGAAACGACCTGTAGAGTGGAAAATCTTACGTTTTCGATACACAATATACTTCTGTAGATAATATGCAGTAGCTTCCGAAATACAGAAGTACTTCATCGTATCTGGAATCACTATTCGAAGCTCTTCACATAGGTTGAAGTAGTGGTCAATGGCTGTTCTGCTGGTAAAAATTACTGCAGTATGGTCAAGTATGTTAATCTTCTGTTTTCTGAATTCCTTGGCAGTAACACCCTCAACCTGAATGAATTGCCTGAAGTCAATTTTGATGTTGTTTGACTCGGCCAAATCAAAATAAGGCGACTTCACTTCTGTGGGTTGTGGTTGTGAAACCAAAATTTTTTTAATCTTCAAAACGCTATCTTTTTAATCAATACTCTAATCCAGGCAACTAAATCCCATCTCCCGTTAATAGCTTGAAAAGCCATATTACGGGTATTATTTCCAGCGCGCAAAGATACAAAAACATATAAAATATTGAAAGAAAACTATCTGAAATTAATTTTATCCCTCTTAATAGCATCCATATATAGAATAGCACAAATAGTGAAATTGCCACCCTGAATAGTATTGAGTACCATAGCGGATTAGCAAACGGGATGACTAAAGCAAATGGGAGTAGTATTATTCCCATGATAAAAGTGAATATAAAAGATGCATTCAAAAAGTGGGATGTGGATTGGTTGGTGTTAAATATATAGCCCAATAGTGCATAAGAACCGTAGCGAAGACCAAATAGTGCCAATCCCGCTATAAATATCAATAGGTAGACTATAAGGTCGTTGTCTATACCTACTGATATGCGCTGATCAATAAAAATCTCATATACTATAAGTGGTAGTATGAGGTGATAAACCATAAACATGATAGTGGCCGGTGTGCGATTTTGAAGTTTAAGGCTCTCACTGGTTTTTATCCACTTAGTATCAGAAAATATGGATTGAAAAAGCTCTGTAATAAAATTTGTGGTTGAGTGGCGTATAACTCCCAATAGAACCACAGCTAATAATACAACCGGAAAAATCCAGCTTTTCTGACTCATTAAATGTGGCTCTTGTCGTGGTGTGGCAGGCATCTGCACTGTTTTAGCAGTATGTGAGGCCCGCTCGCTGATTGTAGATATTAACTCATTGGTAAGTTTATCGGCCTGCGTATGCACAATAATTGTGTCGTTATCCGAGGCCAGGTTGGCGTATGCCGCAGATACCCAATAATCTTCAATATAGTTCTGCCTTATTGCCTTTGCAATGGGAGCATCACTATCGGCAAGGCTTTTTAGATGATTGTTGTTGCTGTTCTGTGGCATTGCTTATGTTGTTAATGGTAGTTATTTTGTTGATTATGAGCTATTATCGAAGTGCAGCCAACTCTTTGGCCTTTTGTTCAAGCCATTGCGGCGACTCCTCGATGGTTTTAACCACTTCGGCAGGTGAGTTTACCACCGAGTAAAGGTTAAGATGCTCTTTGCGAAAGAAACTGTTTTCGGCCATATTCTCCATCAATGCCACCAAAGGGTCGTAAAACCCGTTGGTATTCACTATTATCACAGGTTTGGTGAATAATCCCAGCTTTTTGTTGGATAACACCTCAAAAAGCTCCTCCATAGTGCCGGTTGCTCCCGGAAGTGCAATTACAGCATCCACATTATCGGCCAGCAGCTGTTTCCTTTCGGCCATGGTAGATACGTATATCATGTCGGTTACACCTTTATGTTCCCACTCCACTTCAGCCATAAAATGTGGTATTATGCCGGTTATTTTGCCTTTGAGCCTTATCACCTCGTCGGCAAGTGCACCCATTAGCCCCAGGCTTCCGCCACCATACTGCACCTCATAACCATTCTCTACCAAATGGCGGGCCAATTCTCGAGTGTGCTCAAAAAATATGGCTGGTACCTGCTGGCTGGAGGCACAAAAAACGCAAGCTCTTTTCATTTTATGCTGTTTTTATTACGGTTTACCGAAAAAGGGATTTGATACTCAAGTGTATAAGTGAATCCAAGGTTGGTTTTATTGTCATATTTACCATAGCCAGGCACTGTATAGGGTGCCAATGCTCCATCGTAGTTGGATGATATAAGATGTCGAAGCCTTAGGCTCCAACCCATATAGAAGTTTTTGAATATTTCGCTTCTAACGCCAGCAACCAGTTCTACCCAGTGCGAATTTACCTGGCTTGTACCCATTAATGATTGATAATCACCCCAATAGCCATCAATAATAGTGAAGCGAGTGTTGGAGTGCTCCTGCCATCCATACCCATACCTTAATCCGAACAAAATATTGTCGTTATTACCAATTTCATCAACTTCGAAAATGTTGTAATCAACACCCAGCCTGATGAATGAACCATTGGATTTGTAGTCGAATTCGCGCTTGTCGAACGATGTGTTCTCGTAACCCGCTTCGCCTGCTATAAACCATTTTTCCTTGAGTGTATATCTACCACTGAAAGCAAAGCCAGTGCGCTCTCCATCAAATATCTTGGTGATGAAGGGTGACAGGTCAACTCCCACTGCAAAAGCTGAGTTTACCTGTCGGGCTTCTTGTGCATTAAGCGAGGCGATGAGCCACAGTAGAGCTATGTTAATAAATAAATATCTTAACATTTTCAGTATTTTCTTTGTATAGAAGATCGGGATAAACAATGCTTACAGAGTCAATAAAGGTATTGGTGAATGCCATCGAATCGATATGAACATCGAAAGTTACACCGCAATTGCCCGATATTGTTGTAAGCTCTTTGGAGTACCAAAATACTACCGTATCTACCAATGTTTTGGTTTGGATAATATAAGTTGTTTCGTCATCATTTAGATTAAGATTTAAAAACATTTTGCTCAATGACGACACGTTATACAGTGCCGTATCCATGCCGAGCCCATAAATAAGCACCTCGGTGAGGGTGGTGTCTTTATCTTTGGTCGATTTGGCCGAGTAAAATCCCGCCTGCACATTGTGCTGGTAGGAGAGGCACGCATCATCGGGACTACAGGCATAAACAGCAATAAGCAGAAGTGTTATTACTATCATCACGCCGTTTCTAAAACGGGGGAACGGTATTTTTTTAAGTCTTATCATCTGTATGTAAATTGATAATCTACCAATTCACAAAATTATTAATTAATTGGCGTAGTGCAAAAATTAATTACATTGATGCCAATAGTTATGCAGTAGATTGTTGATGTGGCCGAAAACGTACACTGTGTGTCCATTTGCGGACACGTGTAAGTGGTTGAATTTTTATGTTATACAATAGATTATCAGCTATATACATTGTAAGGTATGATTATTGATGAGAATTTCACTGTTTTGCAATATATTATAAAATAATTATGAAGAGATTTAGCTTTCTATTACTGGGTGCTCTTTTTTCATTACAATTTGTAATGGCTCAAAGCAATAAAATTGAGTACACCGAGTATGACATGCCCAACGGACTTCACGTAATTCTTCATCAGGATAAGACAACACCAATTGTATCAGTATCGGTGATGTATCATGTGGGATCTAAAAACGAACAGCCCGAGAGAACTGGGTTTGCACACTTCTTTGAACACCTTATGTTCGAGGGTACTGAGAACATAGAGCGTGGCGCCTACACCAAGTATGTTGAAAATGCAGGTGGTACACTTAATGCCAACACATCTAACGACAGGACTTACTACTACGAGATACTTCCGTCGAACCAACTGGAGCTAGGGCTTTGGCTAGAGTCGGAGCGGATGCTTCATGCTCGTGTGGATAGCATCGGCATCAGAACCCAAAAGGGTGTGGTGATTGAGGAGAAGAAGCAGAGCTATGATAACCGCCCGTATGGTTCGTTGATAGAGCAGGTTATGAAACGTGCTTTTACCGAGCACCCATACCGCTGGACTGTGATTGGCGATCCCGAACATATTAAAGCTGCCAAAGACGAAGAGTTTGAGAGTTTTTATGAGCATTTCTATGTGCCCAATAATGCCACTTTGGTTATTGCCGGAGATATAGAGATAAACAAAACTAAAGAGTTGGTTAATAAGTATTTCTCTGAAATACCAACCGGTAAATTTGAAATCTATCGTCCAAGTGTGATTGAACCACCACTTAAAGCAGAGGTTCGCGACACAATATTTGATAATATTCAGGTGCCTATGGTGGTACAAGCCTACCGAGCCCCAAAAATGGACAGCAAAGATTATGTAGCTCTCGAGATGCTTACCACACTACTATCAAGTGGCTCTAGCTCAAGACTCCATAAGGCACTTGTGGATAACCAGCAGACAGCAATGGCGGTAGGTTCATTCCCCATGCCGTTTGTAGATCCGGGTGTGGTTCTTGCATTTGGCTTTACCAATATGGGCGTAGATCCGCAGGTGGTAGAGCAAGGTATGGATGCTGAATTTAAGCGAGTTAGAGAAGAGCTAATAAGTGAGAGAGAGTTCGCCAAGCTCAAAAACCAGTTTGAAAATAACATGGTGAATGCTAATCGCAGATTGGCCTCAAGAGCCGAGAATCTTGCAACCAATTACACCTATTTCAAAAATACCGAGAAGATAAACACTGATATAGATGAGTATCTGGCTGTTACCCGTGACGATATAATGAGGGTGGCAAAAAAATACCTTGTGCCTGAAAATCGTGTGGTGCTATATTATCTTCCAAAGAGATAAATTGATAGTAAAACCGATATTTAAACAGAGGATTTACTCAATACAAAAAGATTGAAATGAAAAAAATAATATCATCAATTATACTATCGGCGCTATGCTTAATGCCTGTGCTTGCACAGCTCGACCGATCAAAGGCACCCGAGGGTGGTGTTGCGCCTAAAATTCAGATTGGAGAACCCAAATCGTTCACTCTAAAAAACGGTTTAAAAGTTTTTGTGGTTGAGAACCATAAAACACCGGTGGTAACCTACAGCCTTAGTCTGGATATAAAGCCGGAACTTCAGGGCGATAAGGTGGGACTCCATGATTTTGCAGGCCAGCTGCTAATGACTGGAACAAATAACCGCAGTAAAGACCAGATTGACGAGGAGATCGACTTCATAGGGGCATCACTAAACACCTCTTCGCGTTCGGTATCGGGCAGATCACTAAAGAAATTTAGTGGTGAGATGCTTTCAGTGATGAGTGACGTGCTGCTTAATCCTATTTTCCCCGAGGATCAGCTTGAAAAACTTAAAAAGCAGGCAGCTACCGGCATCAGCTCAAGTAAAGAAGACCCGGGTTCGATTGCCAATAACATCAGTCGTAAAATGCTATATGGTGAAAATCACCCGTATAGTGAAATAATGACAGAAAGTAGCGTTGAGGCTATTACTGTTGAGGATTGCAAAAATTACCACTCTACATATTTCCGCCCTAATGTGGCATACCTTGTTATCGTGGGTGATATAACTGTGAAAGAGGCTAAGAAACAGGCTGAAAAATACTTTGGAAAATGGAAAAAAGCCGACGTGCCAACAACCCAATACAGCACTCCTCACCTTAACGAAAAAACTCAATTTGCGGTAGGCAATAAAGAGGGAGGTAATCAAAGCACTGTGTATGTTACTCATATTGTTGATCTTAAGCCGGGTCATCCTGATGCTATTAAGGTTAATGTGATGAATAGCGTTCTTGGTGGCGGCTCATTCAGTGCCCACCTTTTTCAAAACCTGCGTGAGGATAAAGCATGGACTTATGGTGCATATTCAACCCTTTCACCCGACAGAATCATGGGAAGCTTCAGGGCTTATGCCAATGTTAAGGCCGAAGCTACCGATAGTGCTCTTTATGAAATGATGAAGGAGATTAAAATCATGCAACAGCAAAAGGTTGATGTTAAGGACCTGGAGCAGTTTAAAAACATGATGGCAGGAAGCTTTGCCCGTTCCCTTGAGGAGCCCTCTACAGTGGCATCTTTTGCATTGAATATTGAGCGTTATAAATTGCCTAAAGATTATTATGCTACATATCTTGAGAAATTGGCGGCTGTTACCGTTGATGATATTCAGGCGATGGCGCAAAAATACCTGAAACCCGAAAATGCATGGCTTATTGCTGTGGGCGATATGGGCAAGATTAAGCCGAGCCTTAAACGTCTTACTCCTGATACAAAAATAGTTACTTACGATTTTTATGGTAACGAAGTTATTCAAAAAGGAATTCCTGCCGGAGTTACCGCTATTACTGTTGTAGAGGATTACCTGAAGGCAATAGGTGGTCGCGAAAGACTTGCTAAAGTGACTAATATGGTTACTGATGCCAAAGCGTCTATTCAAGGAATGACATTGAATATCAAGACCTATGTTCAAATTTCCGGTAAGATGTGCGTAGAGACCTACATGCAGGGTAACCTGATGTCGAAACAGGTGCTTAACGGCAAGGCTGGTAAAATTAGCAGCCCTATGGGTGAGCAAGTACTTGATGAAGCAACTGTTGCAGCTCTTCAGGATGAGGTAGAACTGTTTCCCGAGCTTACATATGTCGAAAAAGACTACAAAATGGAACTTGCCGGCGTGGAAGATATCAATGGTGAGACAGCTTATAAAGTAACCGTTACCGATGCAAGAGGCGGTGAGTCAATTAACTACTTCTCGGCAGATAGTGGTTTGAAACTGAAACAGGTTAAAAACACACCACAAGGTCAGGCTATTACCATAGTTAAGGAGTATGCCGAAGAGGATGGCATTAAAATTCCATCAAAGGTTATTCAATCGGTTGGTCCACAGATGATAGAGATGGAGATAACTGATATAAAATTAGATACCCAAATCTTAGAATCTATATTTGCTATTTAATCAACAACAACAACAGAAGATGAAGAGACCCGTTCATTAGTGACGGGTCTTTTTTATTTATGGCTTACGAGTCGCAATCTCCCTTTAGTTAATCAAGGACAGAAGTATAGCTTTACCATAAAAGAGCTAAACGAAGGCCTCCTTACAGTGAGTGTAGTCAGGGAGATATCTTGTTAAAGAACATCTGCTATTGGTAGCAAAGCGTGTAAGCTTACAATCCAACTTTGCCACCTGTTTTCCATTGCTATTACACATCTTTCATCGAAAGTTGTATCCGTTTTCGGGCTTCATCAACTTCAACCACTTTTACCATTACGTGTTGGTGGAGTTTCACAACCTGGTTGGGGTCGCTCACGAATTTATTGGCCAGCTGGCTGATGTGCACTAATCCATCCTGCTTAACTCCCACATCTACAAAGGCTCCAAAGTTGGTGATGTTGGTAACGATGCCCGGAAGCACCATCCCTTGTTTTAGGTGACCGATAGAGGTAACGCCAGGCGCAAACTCAAATACTTTTATCTGTTGGCGCGGGTCTCTACCCGGTTTTTCCAACTCTTTCATTATGTCGGTGAGGGTAGGGAGACCTGTTTTTTCTGATACATAATTCTTGAGCACAACTTTGTCGCGCAGCTCTTTATTGGTCATCAGGTCGGCCACGTTGCAGCCAAGGTCTTTTGCCATCTTCTCAACCACAGGGTACGATTCGGGGTGCACAGCCGAGTTATCCAGCGGATTGCCTGCATCGGGTATGCGCATAAAGCCGGCACACTGCTCAAAGGCTTTTGCTCCAAGGCGAGGAACTTTTTTCAGTTCATTGCGCGATGTGAACGAGCCATTCTCGGTGCGATAATCAACAATGTTCTGTGCCAGTTGAGGTCCAAGCCCGGATACATACGTGAGCAGGTGCTTACTGGCGGTATTCACGTTCACGCCCACTTGGTTTACGCAACTCTCAACTACGGTATCGAGCGATGCTTTTAGTTGGCTTTGATCCACATCATGTTGATACTGACCTACTCCTATAGATTTTGGATCAATCTTAACCAGCTCGGCCAACGGATCCATCAAGCGACGGCCTATGGAAACTGCTCCACGCACGGTAACGTCATAATCGGGAAACTCGTCGCGTGCAATTTTAGATGCCGAATATATTGATGCTCCATCTTCGCTAACCACAAATACCTGCAGGTCGCGATTGAACCGTATGCTACGGATAAAACTCTCGGTTTCGCGCGATGCAGTGCCGTTACCAATTGCTATTGCCTCAATTTTGTAGGCATCAACCAGCGAATCGACTTTTTTCATCGCTTTGCCGGTTTCGCTCTGTGGCGGGTGGGGGTATATGGTTTCGTTATGCAGCAGGTTGCCTTGTGCATCAAGGCATACCAATTTACAGCCTGTGCGGAATCCCGGGTCGAGAGCCAGCACACGTTTCTCGCCAAGTGGCGATGATAGTAACAACTGTTTAAGGTTTTCAGCAAAAACTTTTATGGCATCGGTATCAGCATTTCCTTTCGATAGCTGGCTGAACTCAGTCTCAATGCCTGGCTCCAGCAGTCGTTTGTATGAATCCTCAACGGCCATTCTAACCTGTGCCGACGATGCAGTATTGCCTTTAACGAATAGTCGGTCGAGACGCTCTACTGCCTGCTCGCTTTGTGGCGTGATTGTTATCTTCAGAAAGCCCTCTTTCTCACCTCTGCGCATTGCTAACAGTCTGTGTGACGGGCATTTACGTAGTGGTTCGCTCCAGTCGAAATAGTCCTTAAATTTTGCGCCTTCTTCATCCTTGCCTTTCACCACTTTAGAGATAATCATTGCCTCGCGGCTAAAGGTGTTGCGCACAATATCGCGCGCTGTTGGGTTTTCGCTCACCCACTCGGCTATAATATCGCGAGCTCCCTGAAGGGCATCATCCACAGTAGGCACTTCATCGGTGATGTATGCTTCCGATTTTAGCTCCACATTCTGTTCGTGCTGCTTCATCAGCATTGTGGCAAGCGGCTCCAGACCACGCTCTTTGGCTTTCACGGCACGTGTCTTGCGCTTGGGTTTATAGGGCAGGTAAATATCTTCAATCTCGGTGGCGTTCCACGAATCATCAATTTTCTTCTTCAATTCGGGAGTGAGAGCTCCCTGCTCTTCGATGGTTTTTATTATCGTATCCTTACGTTTTTCAATCTCCAGGAGCTTCTCGTAACGCTCTTTTATGGCGCCCACAGCAACTTCATCCAGACTGCCGGTCATCTCTTTACGGTAACGGCTGATAAACGGTATGGTGGCTCCCTCGTCAAAAAGAGTTATTGTATTGTTGATGCTTTGAACTGACAGCTGAAGCTCATCAGAAATAAGTTTTGAAAATATGGGATTCATAAATAAAGTTTTTAAAAGGATAACAAAGATAA
>CAZWOA010000043.1:0-10632 GCA_964635545.1 uncultured Marinilabiliaceae bacterium | reverse complement strand
AAAAACGATGTGTGCATGCTGTGCACAAAGGCATCGGGTTGCTCGGGAATATTGGATGATGCGCCCAGATAAATCTGAAGTATCATTGTGGCTATACCCATGCTGAGCATCTGGCCTGTAAGGCGCATTGTGCTTACGGTGGCTGAGGCTATGCCCAACTGGCTTTTTTGCACCGAACTCATTATTGCATTGGTGTTGGGCGATGAGAATATGCCGAACCCGATTCCAAGAACTACCAGTGCAGCAATCAAATAGTGATTGGACGTATTGCCGTCAATGCCATACATCATCAGCAATCCAACCACAATGACCGACATGCCAACTGATGCAATTACACCTGCATTATAACGGTCGGATAGCCGTCCCGACACCGATGCAAAAAGCGTCATAAATATTGGTTGTGTTATCAGCAATAATCCTGCATCTCGTGGTGAGAGGCCTTTAATGTATTGAAGATAAAGACTTAACAGAAAACTTATGGCGAAGGTGGCTGCATAATTTATCAGTGCAGCCATATTTGAAAATGCAAAAATTCGATTCTCCTTAAACATTTTTATGTTGATAACCGGATATTCTATACGATTTTGCATCCTGATGAACCACATAATGCCCGCAACTCCTACAACCACAGCAGCAATGGCAGCCGGGTGGGGTAGGCGTGTGAAGCCGTACATCAACACCGACATAAACAGGATATATACCAATGATCCCTTCCAGTCGAAACGCTCGTTACTTGCTGCTGCCCAGTCGTTTTTAAGCGTTTTAATGGACATTATTATTACCAAAACTGTAAAAGGAATTGGTATGTAGAACAGGCTTCGCCATCCTAAATATTGAGTGAGGAAACCACCTATTACCGGAGCCGTTGTTAGTCCCAGATAGGTGGAAGAGACCACCAGCCCTATGGCTTTCCCTCTGCTTTGAGGTGGAAATGCCGATGTTACGATGGCCATTCCGGTACCAAACATCAGTGAAGCTCCAATCCCCTGCACCAATCGTCCGAAAAGTAGAACTGCCGGTGAAAAAGATACGGCACAGATTGCCGAACCTGTGGTTACTATAATATTTCCCCATAAAAACATCCGTTTGATGCCTTTCATATCGGCTATTTTACCTGCCGGAACGAGTAATACTGCCGATGAGAGCAGAAAAATCATGCCTACCCAACTTATGCCTATGGTGCTCATGGATAGTGATTTTGCAATATCGGGAAGTGCGATATTTATGGCTGCACCCATAAAAGGATTTATAAATGAGGTAATAATTACCATCCAAAGAAGGATAGTTACATTTTCGACAGATGAATCAAGCTTCATAATAATTGGCTTTCTTTGAGTTTTACAAAACTAACAACGCTGAAGTTAATTTAAAAGTTGAGTAACGTTAATAATAATTTCTCCTCTGTTGTTATACAATGATATTATTCCTATTTTTAACAACCTTTCCCGCAAATCTCTGTTGCGCTTACTGTTTATCGTTGTAAGCCCGCAAATTGTATCAGATTTAAACATACCACATAAAATAATACTACGCAATGATTAAACACATTTCTATTTTTGCAGCTGCTCTGCTTATTAGCTGCACCAATATTAAAACCGACGCCGGGCAGTCACTGAAGCTGTGGTACGACAAGCCGGCCACCGACTGGATGACGGAGGCGCTTCCTATTGGTAATGCCTACATGGGCGCAATGGTTTTTGGAGGTATCGATATTGAGGAGATTCAATTTAATGAAGAGACACTGTGGGAGGGAGGTCCAAATCCTGAAACTCCCTATAACTTCGGAATTAAAGAGGGAGCCGCTAATTATCTGCCCGAAATAAGGGAAAAGCTTAAAAATGGTGATATCAATGGTGCCGATAATACTGCCAAACAGCAACTTACCGGAGTTATTTACGATATGGAAGGACAGGGTTTCGGCGATTTTGGTTCGTTTCAGAATTTCGGTTCGTTGAAGATAGAGACTGCCAATGAAGGTGAGATTTCCAATTACTATCGCGATTTGAATATTTCTGATGCTACAGCAACTGTATCATATACAGCGGGTGATGTAAAGCACAGTCGTACATATTTTGCATCCTATCCTAAGCGCACCATAGTTTTGAAGCTTACCAACAGTGCATCAAAAGGTGTGGATTATAAATTTATGCTTGAAATTCCACATCAGAATATAAGCCACTCGTTCGATGGAAATGTGCTCACTTCAACAGGCAATGTCAATGGAAATAAAATGAGCCTTGAGTCGCGCATGAAGATTGATACTGATGGCGAAGTTGAGTTTGCCGGTAACAATATTGTTGTGAAATCGGCCCGAGAAATTACCGTATATCTCACTGCCGCAACTAATTATGTCAATAGCTTTCCGACCTATCGTGGCGAAAATCCATCGTTGAAAAATGATGCTACTATGGCAGCATTGGAGGGCGCAAGCTATTCAGCCATCAAAAAAGAACATATAGATGATTACAAATCACTGTTCGACAGGGTTTCTATATCGATTGGAAATAGTGATGTGGAAAACAATAAGTTAACTACCGACAAGCGACTTGCCAACTATGCTGAAGGCATTGAAGATACCGACCTGGAGGCGCTTTATTTTCAATTGGCTCGTTATTACATGATTAGCAGTTCGCGCCCTGGCTCTATGCCTGCAACTCTTCAGGGGAAATGGAACAACTCAAATATGCCTCCGTGGGCTTGCGACTATCATACCAATATCAATTTACAGATGATTTATTGGCCATGCGAAGCGGGTAACCTGCCTGAGTGCCACCTGCCACTCGCAGAGTATATACAGTCGCTTCAGGAGCCTGGCGAAATGACTACGCAAGCCTTCTTTGGCATGCCTGGTTGGACTGTAAACACAATGAATAATGCCTTCGGATATACATCACCAGGCTGGGGATTGCCCTGGGGATTCTTCCCAGCAGGTTCGGCCTGGCTGTGCCGTCATATTTGGGAGCACTACGAATATACTCAGGATAAAGAGTTTCTGGCGAGGATGTTACCCACAATCACTGAGTCGGTGCGATTCTGGCACCATTACCTCACCAAAGATAGTGAGGGCTACTTATCATCAAGTCCATCGTATAGCCCTGAGCATGGCGAAATATCCACCGGCGCCACAATGGATCATCAGATTGTATGGGATCTATACACCAACTACCTAAAGGCATGTAGTGTATTGGGAATCAGTGATGAATTCACTGCTAAGACTGAAGAGGGACTGAAAGAGCTGTATCCGTTGAAGATAGGGCGATGGGGACAGTTGCAGGAGTGGAAAGAGGATGTGGACGATCCTAAAAGTACACACCGTCATGTATCACATCTTTACGGTTTATATCCCGGTTATCAGATTACCGCTGAAGAGACTCCCGAATTGGCCGAGGCATCGAAAGTTACCCTCAACGCACGCGGCGACGGTGGCACAGGGTGGTCGTTAGCATGGAAAATTAATTTTTGGGCCAGACTGAAGGATGGCAATCATGCCTATAAAATGTTGCAAAACCTGCTTATGCCCGTGGGCTCAAGTGGTAGCGGGTTTGATGGTAGCGGAGGTACTTATTCCAACCTTTTCTGTGCTCACCCGCCATTCCAGCTTGATGGCAACATGGGCGGATCGGCAGGTATTGCCGAGATGCTTCTACAGTCGCACAACGACCAGATAGAGCTGCTGCCGGCGCTTCCCGACGCATGGCAAGAGGGAGCTGTTAAAGGGCTGAAAGCAAGAGGCAACTACACAGTTGATATAAACTGGGAAAATGGCAAATTGACATCAGCAGTTATAAAGCCATATTCTAATGGAACCATCAAAGTGAGGTATGGTAATGTAATTAAAGAAATCTCAGTAAAAGAAAACAGTGATGTAAAACTTAGTGCATCTGATTTCTAATCAGAAGTAAAACACTAAATAAAAAGGAGGTTGTCCGGTGGTAGGCAGCCTCTTTTATAAAATCAAGGACTTAACTATCACCATAAAAATATTTCACCCACTCCTTATATACATCTTGGGCAGATAAACATGTATCAATAAGATAACCCGGGAGGTTACTGAACTCTCTCAAACCCCTGTAGTAATGCAACTTATGAGTGTCATCTATTATAAAAGGAGTAATATTATTTTTCAAACACTCCCGAAACATAATCAACCGCCCAACTCTACCATTTCCATCTTGAAAAGGATGAATTGATTCAAATCTAAAATGGTATTCTACAATATGCTCAAATGTTTTAATCTTTAAGGCATTATACCAACTATTTAGCTTATTCATCTCTGCATCTACATTTTGTGGTAATGTAGTCTCTTTCCCACCAACTTCATTGGGCAGCTTTTTCCATTCGCCAATATTGAACCACTCATTTGCTGCATCAGAAGTACTTGATTTTAAGATGAAATGGAGTTTTTTTATATTCGAATTTGAAAGTTGTTCATCTATAGAATCAAGCATATAATCAAAAGCAACAAAATGGTTGGAAGTCTCAATAATGTCATCTATCGGAATTGCTTCCTCATCTTTAAAACCGATCGTGCGAGTCTCAAATATATATCGGGTTTGAGCTTCACTAATCTTACTCCCCTCAATTCTATTGGAGTTGTATGTCAAGTTCACTTGAGTTTTATGATACAATCCTCCTCTGAGTTTAGCATGTTTTTCCTTTTGAAGCAACTTTAGTAAATTCATTATTCCTATGTTTATACTTTCAAATTTACACTATTTTTTCGATAATCAGGTTCTATATAGAACTAATAAAAAAGGCCGTAACTTTACAATTACAGCCTTTTATCAATAATGTTATCTATCAGCTAACTTTTAATCTCTCGAAGTGGTTGTTTAGGTGGCGACGCATGGTATCTCTGAATTTATCGGCATCCCGTATCTTTAGAGCTTCTACCAAGTCGGTGTGTGATGCATAGATATCGCTATGTGCTGTTTGGTTAATCAATCCACTCTGATACACATGGTTAAAGGCCGGAACTTGAAGCTCCTGAAGTGCCATTAGGGTTTTGTTTCCTGTAATTTCATATAGTTTACCGTGAAATGCAATCTCATGGTCAATCTCAAAAAGTACATTTTTCGATTCCGACGGTTCGGGGATAGCCAGTTTTTCCAGCTCCTGAATATCCTCATCGGTAATGTTAGCAACCACAAGATCGGCCATGCCTATCTCTAATGCCAGCCTCATCTCGAATATATCTTTTAAGGTGCCATGATCAAGCATCCATGGAATCATCGATTTGCGGAATACCTCACCAAGATCGGGATTTTTAATAACTGTTCCCCTATGTTTCTTGGCATCTATAAGCCCCATGGTTTTAAGGCGGTTTATCGCTTCGCGAATCACTGTTCGGCTCACGTTCATTGCCTCGGCAAGTTCTACCTCTTTGGGTATCATATCACCGGGTTTTAGTTCGTTTTGAGCAAAAAGCTCAATCATGCGCATCTCAACTTTATCAACCAAACTGCGGTTGTCTATTTTTTGAAGAAGAGGCGATTGTTTTTCATTTTTCATTTCCATCTGTTGTTTCTGGCAGGTTATTTTTATAATCCATCAATGTTACTTATTAACAATCCAATGAGTAAAAGTATATGGATTTTTTAATCTGCATTCTGCAAAATTGTAAAAAAAACATTAACTTGCCAACCTTATTATGTAATACTTATTGATTTTAGGACACAATGATGAATAAGTTTGCAAATAAACACAAAGAATTATGACTTTTAAAATATTAAGTGTAAATTATATAAGTTCTAAAACAAAAATGATGAGATTACTATTATCAATTGCATTTGTGGCATTAATGTGTGCCACCAACGTCGCAGGAGCTTCTTCTGTAAAGATTGAGGCACGCTTGATCGATCATCCACTGATGGTAGGCAAAAGCTCAACAGAGATGTTGAAAATTGCGGTAGTAGGTAAGGGACAAACCATGAACTCTGTGCAGATTCCTATGTTACCTAAAGAGAGTGCGACAGTAATTCAATCGGCACAAATATTCGTTGTAGGTACTAAAGGTTCATCACGTCGTGATTTAGTTGCCACCGGAATTGTAAAGAATGGTGTCATAGCTTTTAATACTTCAATTAATCTAACGCGCGACACAACATGGCTGTCGGTGGAGATGACGCCAACTGCTGATGCCAATATTGAAACAACTTTTCATGTTGGCAATATTACTACCAAAATGGCCGATAAATCGGTGGTGACAACTACTATCGAAAATGGCAAAAAGAAAGTGCGTTTAGCTTATCTGCTGCGTGCTGCCGGTGAAGATCATTGTCATACTTACCGCATTCCCGGGATGACCACTACCAATAAGGGAACCCTTATTACTGTGTTTGATAATCGTTATGATAATAGTAAAGACCTGCAGGGGAGAATTAAAATTGGCATGAATCGCAGTACTGATGGAGGACAAACCTGGGAGCCTATGAAGGTTATTATGGATATGAAAAACTGGGGCGGACTTCATGAGAGCTTAAATGGCGTGACCGACCCCAGTGTGCTTTTCGATACTAAAACTAACACCATCTGGGTGGCTGCAATGTGGCTTCACGGTGGCTCAAAAGATCAGATGGCATGGTGGGCATCCAAGCCCGGTATGAACCCCGGTGAGACAGGACAGTTTATGTTGGTTAAAAGTACCGACGATGGATTAACTTGGTCGGAACCAATAAATATTACGTCGCAAATTAAAGATCCAAAGTGGCAATTGCTGCTTCAAGGTCCGGGTAGGGGTATTACCATGACTGATGGAACTATTGTGTTTCCTGCTCAGTTTAAGGAAGATATAGGCGAAAAAGCAATTGATGGCGGCCAATATACTCCGTTTTCAACTCTTATATGGAGTAAAGATGGTGGCGAGACGTGGACAATCGGCTCCGGTGCAAAACCTAATACCACCGAGGCTCAGGTTGTGCAACTTAGCGATGGAAGCCTTATGCTCAACATGCGCGACGACCTTAACCGTAGAGAAAAAGGCGATAATAACGGACGTGCTGTAGCTATAACCAAGGATCTGGGTATGACATGGACGTTGCATCACACATCCAACCATGTGTTGCAGGAGTCGAACTGTATGGCTAGCCTACTTGCATTTGATACCAATGTGAATGGCAAAAAGCAGAAGGTGCTATTCTTCTCCAACCCCAATGATAAGTACAATCGTAGTAATATGACCATTAAAATGAGCCTCGATGAGGGTGAAACATGGCCTGAAGAATATACATTGCACCTAAATCAGGATTATGGCTTCGGATATTCGTGCCTTTCGCCCATCGATGACAATACGATAGGAATAATTTATGAAGGGTCGCACAATTTGATTTTCCAGAAGGTGAAAATAAGCGATATTCTTAATGCTGCAAACCATTAATTGCATGATAATAAGTCGATTATGTAGTGTCGGTAATGTTAAAATTAAAGCACCATGCATAGCAATATGTGTGGTGTTTCTGATGATAAGCATGCTGCCGACTACAGCACAAACCACACCATCACTGCTGCCAATGCCACAATCTGTGGAGTGGGGAAGGGGGCAGTTCAATGCTTCGTCAGTAAAAATTGAGGCTGATGGCAATATAAATGTTATTGGGAGTTTTCTTCAAAATGAAGGAGTAATCGTAAGTTCTAAATCATCAAAAAAAATAATCTTTAAAAGGGTAGTATCTATTCCTGAAGTTGCAGTAAATGAGGGAGAAGCCTACAGGATAATTGTAAAATCAAACCAGATAACTATAGAGGCAACTACCGAAAAGGGTGAATATTGGGCATTGCAAACTCTTGTGCAGATGGCATCGCTGCAGGGCGGTAAAATTAGCGTTCCTCAATGTGCCATCACCGATTGGCCTGCATTCAGGATACGCGGTTTTATGCACGACACGGGGCGGGGTTTTATACCTGTTGATGAACTTAAACGTGAAATAAAACTGCTTTCGAGGTTCAAAATCAATGTGTTCCATTGGCACCTCACAGAGGATTTGGCATGGAGACTCGAGAGCCGTATATTCCCGATGATTAACGACTCCATAAATATGACGCGCCTGCCCGGTAAATTCTATACTTTGGATGAGGCGAAGGACTTGGCCCAATTCTGTAAGAATCATAATGTGCTGCTGATTCCCGAAATCGATATGCCTGGCCATAGTGCCGCATTTCAACGTGCGTTGCGCCATGATATGCAATCTGCCGGGGGAATGAAGCTTCTAAAATTGCTATTGGATGAGGTGTGCGATACTTTCTCCGATTTGCCGTATCTGCATATTGGAACCGATGAGGTGGCGTTTACAAATCCTGATTTTGTGCCGGAAATGGTCGATTATATCAGAAAAAAAGGCAAAAAAGTAATCTCATGGAATCCTGGGTGGAACTATAAAGCGGATGAAATAGACATGACGCAGATGTGGAGCTACCGCGGCAAGCCAACGCCGGGTGTGCCTGCCATCGATTCGCGGCTTCATTATATCAACCATTATGATGCTTTTGCCGATTTGGTTGGGCTTTTTTATAGCAATATAGGAGGTGTGAAACAGAATGATGGACAGATAGTTGGCTCAATAATCGCTCTGTGGAACGACCGTAATGTAGCAACCACCGATGAACTGCTGATACAGAATAATTTCTATCCGTCGATGCTCACTCTGGCTGAGCGTACATGGCGTGGCGGTGGCGAGAAATATTTTTATGAAAAGGGAGTAATGATTGACCCCGAAGGAAGTGAAGGTTTCCGTGAGTTTGAAGATTTTGAAATCAGGATGCTCGCCATTAAATCTAAATTCTTCAATAATCAGCCTTTTGCTTATGTGAAACAGTCGAATGTGAGATGGCTCATCACCGATGCATTCCCCAATCATGGTGAGCTTACGCGCACGTTCCCACCCGAACAAGAGCTGAAAAAGAGCTATAGTTTTGAAGGTGAGGAATATAAAACATCCAAAGTAAACGGTGCAGGCATCTATCTTCGTCATGTGTGGGGAGCAACTGTGCCGTCGTTTTACGATAATCCGCAGCCCAACCATACTGCCTATGCCTACACGTGGGTTTATTCGCCCAAACAGCAGAATGTGGGATTGTGGGTTAATTTTCAGAATTATAGCCGTTCGGAAAAAGACCTGCCACCACCACAAGGCAAGTGGGATTATAAGGAGAGTCGCATCTGGCTCAATGACAGTGAGATACTACCGCCCGTGTGGATAAATGACCATACTGCCCACTCCAACGAGCTTCCGCTTGCCAATGAGAATTTTGAGGTGCGTAAACCAATTGAAGTTTCTCTCCACAAAGGGTGGAATAAGGTATTGTTAAAACTTCCGGTTGGGCAATTCCAAACCCGTGAGGTGCGACTTGTGAAATGGATGTTCACCGCCGTATTTGTAACCCCCGATGGAAAAAAAGAGGTTGACGGACTTGTATATTCGCCAGATAGGGTGATGGAGTAGAAAAGTGAGAATCAATATAGTCAGGAAATCATAGCTTCATGAACTTCATTCCTCTATATTCGATTATTCATCTTTAATGCATTGAATATTAATTTATTACAACTATAAATTAAAGTAGTTATGAAAAAAACATTTAACATCTTTATTGTCCTGCTATTAGTAATGTTTTGCTACACAGCAAATGCACAGGAGGCAAATAAATTCGGTACATACTATAATCAGCGGTTATCGCACTTCAAGGCACTGCCTAATGATAAGGGCGAAATAATATTTTTAGGAAACAGTATTACCGATGGGGCTGAGTGGAGTGAGTTATTTAAAAACAAAAAAATTAAAAACAGAGGTATCAGCGGTGATACTACTGAAGGAGTTCTTTATCGGCTTGATGAAGTTACTGAATCAAATCCGAAGAAGATATTTCTGCTAATTGGCACTAATGACCTTTCTAAAGATATAAAACCTGAAATAGTACTGGAAAACATAAAAGAAATTGCCAATAAAATAAGAAGCAGTTCTCCCAAGACTAAGGTGTTTATTCAGAGTATATTACCTGTGAATCCAGCATTTGAGAAATTCAAATCTCATACCAATAGAACTGAGGATATCATATGGGTTAATACAAAGCTGCAAGAGTGGTGTAACGCTAGCAACATAACGTTCATCGACCTCTTTTCTGTTTTTATAGAGCAGAAGAGCCAGTTTATGAATCCTGTTTTTACTAATGATGGGCTTCACCTACTTGGAGAAGGCTACACACTATGGCACAAAACAATTAAGCAATATTTGTAAAAACTAAAAAATCCCGAAGCACTGTAATGTAACTCTCTGCTTCGGGATTATAGTGCCATAAAAAGTTCAAGCATTGTTGTAAAGGCCTTTATTACAGTGATTTACTGTATTGTGAATATAATCAAAATCATTGCCCATAATTATTTTTTCGCTCTTTTTTCTTCTGTTTATCAGTACGATAGCCGGCAAGACATTAATGTAAATTTTTAATTTCCTTAATGGTGAAAAAATATCTCCCGCAGGACTTGTCCTGTCGCCCACGGTTAAGCATGGTACGGCACTCCGTGCCGATGCGCATGACTGACAAATGATATCTCCGCTGATATCGCAGTACCTGTCCCGTCTATACGGGATATTGCTTTTCGTGCCTTTTGTGTCTTTCGTGGTTAAAAAACAGGTTCACGCA
>CAZWOA010000042.1:25273-26789 GCA_964635545.1 uncultured Marinilabiliaceae bacterium | reverse complement strand
AAATACTACAAGCCACTAATTGCTAGAGAGTTAAACATAAAACAAAGCGACATTACAGCCGCTTTCATCACTCGTCGCTCTATAGATGCCCGCAAAAAACAAGTTATAATACAAGTTCAGGTAGATGTGTGGATAGGCGAAACTCCGCCATCGCAAGAGATTGCGAAAATTGAATATAAAAATGTATCCAACGCTCCCGAAGTTATTGTGGTAGGTGCTGGACCGGCCGGACTTTTCGCTGCACTAAAACTCATAGAACTTGGAGTGAAACCCATTATTCTTGAGCGCGGCAAGGATGTTAGCTCACGTAAAAAAGACCTGGCAACACTCAACCGTAACTTAGGTCTCGACACCGAATCAAACTATGCCTTTGGCGAAGGTGGTGCCGGAACCTATTCTGATGGGAAATTATACACCAGAAGTACAAAAAGGGGCGATTTCAGAAAAATACTTGAAGTTTTCGTGCAGCATGGTGCCAAGTCTGAAATACTTATAGATACTCACCCACACATCGGAACCGATAAATTACCTGCAGTAATTAAGTCAATGCGAGAGACAATTATTGAGGCAGGCGGCGTGGTGAAGTTCAACACACGAGTTGATAATCTGATTATTAAGGATAATAAAATAACAGGAGTTACAACAACACCTGGCGATACCATTGAGGCTCAAGCAGTTATTCTTGCCACCGGACACTCGGCACGCGACATATACAGACTACTGCATGAAAAAAATATAACCATCGAACAAAAAACATGGGCAATGGGAGTTCGTGTGGAGCATCCGCAGGAGCTAATCGACCAGATACAATACCACTCATCCGAAGGCCGTGGCGATTATCTGCCGGCAGCAAGTTACAGCTTATCGGCGCAGGTTGAAGGACGTGGAGTCTATTCATTCTGCATGTGTCCTGGAGGCTTTATTGTTCCAGCCATGACGGCCGAAAACGAGATGGTGGTTAACGGCATGTCGCCCGGAAAGCGTAATTCGCCCTATGCCAACTCAGGCATTGTGGTTGAAATAAGGCCGGAAGATATCGGTGAATATAAGAACCAAGGAGTATTGGGAGTACTCAACTACCAGCAAGAACTTGAGAGACTGGCATTTATAAATGGTGGCAAAGATGTGATAGCTCCAGCGCAGGGTCTGGCTGATTTTGTAAAAGGAAGACTCTCGTTCGACCTGCCGGACGTGTCGTATGTGCCGGGTGTAGTATCATCGCCTATGCACTTCTGGCTGCCCGATGCAATAGGGCAACGACTTCGCAAAGGATTTGAGCAGTTTGGCCGTCAGGCACGTGGTTTTATAACCAATGATGCTGTGGTACTGGGAGTTGAAAGCCGCACTTCATCGCCAATACGCATACCACGCGACCGCGACACACTGGAACATGTAACCATATCGGGGCTTTACCCTTGTGGCGAAGGGGCAGGATATGCAGGCGGAATAGCATCGTCGGCCATAGATGGCGAGCGTTGTGCCGAAAAAGCAGCAAAACTGGTTCTTTAATCTGAAA
>CAZWOA010000042.1:3737-25173 GCA_964635545.1 uncultured Marinilabiliaceae bacterium | reverse complement strand
ATAGATGGCGAGCGTTGTGCCGAAAAAGCAGCAAAACTGGTTCTTTAATCTGAAATGAAGTAAGAAATATATCCTACTCGTCCAATCGTTTCAGGTTAAAGACCCTCATGATAAGCCATCCCAGGAAAACAGTGAAAAACATCATATTAACTCTATAAAGTTCTTCGTTACCCTTTGTAAAAACCAGAAGTAGGCTTACTGAAAGAAACAGAAATAATTGTAATCTGATTCGTTGCCACATAGCTCATGCTTTTTGTTAATATAACTCATTAATGAAACATCGGATTATGCATCTTCAATACTCATATTAAGATACAATTTAGCACAATTACAGCTAAAAATCAAGCATTTACCCTTAATTCACGAATATGTTCTACGTCGAAACTCGCTGCACACAATAGCAGTGGCCGTAGATACATTAAGCGATTCGGAGGTGCTTCCGCCAGTTGGGAAACTTGGAATAAGCAATTTGTGAGTAACAAAAGCAGCCACATCGCCACTGATGCCCTTACCTTCACTGCCCATAACAATGACACCCTGACTACTAAGACGCTCATTATAAATACTTTCACCTTCAAGAAAAGTACCATAAACCGGCAACTTCCATTTATCCCTGTTCATGGTAAGATATTTCACCAAGTCGCACTCCACCACGCTCACTCTGGCTAGTGCGCCCATGGTTGACTGCACCACTTTAGCATTATACAGGTCAACACAACTATCGGAACAAATAATATTATGAATACCAAACCAATCGGCAATCCTAACGATAGTCCCCATATTACCCGGATCTTGAATACCGTCAAGCATAAGAATAAGATCAGAAGGAATAGTAAAAATTGCCGATTCCGATTCTGAAATATGAAAAACGCCAAGTACCGACGACGGAGTTGTGAGCTGCGAAATATCTTTCATGTCGGCAACACTGCATGTAATTATCTCACAATGAGCGGCAAGGAAATCAAAAAACTCACTATCAACCATATCTTCTACCACAACAGCAAAAGATGGTTTCACACTACCTTCCACAAGGTCGCGAACAAGCTTCTGCCCTTCTGCAATAAACAACTTATTGATTTGTCGTTGTTTTTTACGGCTTAACGATACAATTAATCGCTTTTTATTTATACTCAACATGATAATTACACAATTTGAACTACAAAATTATACCATATCATTCAAAATAAATATCTTTATAACGAAAATAAGCACTATTAGATTTTTTTATTGTGTTTATTACATAAATAGTGGATAATTGACGTGACTCGAAATATACTTTTACTCCTTTGGGCTATATTGTTGGTAGCAACAAGCTGTCGCTCTACAAAATATGTGGAGGATAACCAGTATCTTCTCAATAAAGTAAAAGTAGTGTCTCCATCAAGTAATCATAACCCAAATGAAGTAAATGGCTACATACGTCAGAAGGAGAACGTAACTATTTTGGGCTTTTGGCGACTTAACCTAAACCTATATAACCTGTCGGGGCGTGATGCCGAAAAGGGTTTTAACAGATGGCTACGTAAAATTGGCGAACCTCCAGTGATATATGACTCACTGCTGCAAAAACGCACTAGCGAACAACTAAAACTGTTTCTTCAAAACAAAGGCCACTTTAATGCTGAAGTTAAAGACACGGCAATAATTACCGGAAAGAAAAAAGTAAAAGTTGTATATCAACTCGTACCCAACCGATTGTATAGAATAAACAAGTTAGTTCACTCCATTGAAGATGAAAATATCCGTCCTTTGGTGATGGCCGATACTATTAATACACTTCTAAAACCCGGAAGACCCTTCAATTCAGAAACTCACGACCAGGAACGAGAGAGAATTACCCATATGCTTCACCAAAATGGATATTTTAACTTCTCTAAAGAGTATATCTATTATATTGCCGATAGCATCAGAAATCAATATAAAATAAATGACAGCCTTATATTAATTAATCCGCGACAAATTGATGCCAAAGGAAAATCAATTATTGAAAACCATAGAAAAGCAAAGGTTAAAGACATATACTTCATACTCGATTTCAACCCTCAACAGGCGGTAGCCGACCATGGGCAACAAACTTATGACACATTGAGTTACAATAATCACTATATCCTTTACAGGCAAAGCCCCAAATTCAAGCCTGAAGTATTGCTTAATTCATGTGAAATAACCCCCGGCTCAATATATGATGTTAATAAAGTTGAACGCACACACGTACTGTTGAGTTCGCTCAACCTCTTTAGGTTTGTAAACATACGATTTAAAGAGATCCCCAACGAAACGGACGATAGCGGCAACACACTACTACACTGCTACATACAACTTGCACAATCAACACAACAATCATATGCACTCGATATTGAGGGCACCAACTCATCGGGCAACCTTGGTGCGGCCGGCTCTATAAAATATCAACACAACAACCTGCTTAAAGGTGCCGAAATGTTTCAGGTACGCTACCGGTTGGCTACCCAAAACCAGTTTGCTCGAGATGGAAAAGAGAGGTTCAACACCCTAGAAACATCTATTGAGACGTCGCTCACATTTCCTAAGTTCCTCATACCATTTAAGGTAGAAGGGTTCCGAAAGAGATACAATCCCAACACCAATATTGCAATAGCCTATGACTACCAGCGGCGGCCGGATTTCACCCGTACTGTGGCATCCTCAAGGCTATCCTATAACTGGAAATCATCGCGCCAAGTGTGGCATTCGGTTACCCCCATAGATTTCAATCTGGTAAATATTCCAAAAATAAGCCCTGAGTTTAAGGATTATATTGCAAATACATTTCTGAAATATAGCTATGAGGATCACCTTATCCTCAACTCTAACTACTCCTATATTTACAACCAACAAAATCTTAAAAAGAACCAAAACTTCTGGTATATTAAAATAAATGTAGAGTCGGCCGGTAACCTACTCAACAGCATTATGAGCATGGTAAAATCGAAAAATGAAAAAGATTACCGCGACATAATGAATATTAGATATGCGCAATATATTAAGTCAGATATCGACCTTCGTTACCATGTTTATATCAACAGGGCCAATAGTTTTGCCTACCGCTTTTTTGCTGGCGCAGGGGTTCCATATGGTAACCTTAGCGTACTACCGTTCGAGAAGAGTTACTTTGTGGGAGGAGCAAATAGCATAAGGGCTTGGCCTGTGAGAGGCTTAGGTCCTGGATCGAGCAAAGGAAACAACCTACGCTACCACAACCAAACATCGGAGATGAGACTCGAAGCTAACGCCGAATATAGGTTCAAACTCTTCTGGCTTCTCGAAGGCGCATTGTTTGCCGATGCCGGAAATATTTGGGCACTAAAAGAGGGAAACAGTGAAGAGGGTGGATTATTTAAAATAGATAAATTCCACAAACAGATAGCCCTTGGTGTGGGCGCAGGAACTAGGCTAGACTTCAACTACTTCATTTTCCGAATTGATATGGGAATAAAGGCACACGACCCATCTATGCCTGAAGGACAGCGATGGGTGCTGGGGAATAAACCATTAAAATGGAACGACATGACTTTTAACTTTGCTATCGGGTATCCTTTCTGATGATTATTATTGCCTAAGAAAATTACACTTAAGACTTTACACTAATAGAAAAGGGGTTGAATCCAACCCCTTTCAGTGCTTTGCGCGGAGAACAACATCTTCCGACCGTAATTCAAAGTACTTTACATCTTTAGTTTGTGCTACCAAACTCAAAAATCAACACATTTAAGTGCAACCATTAATATTCTCAAAATCTTTGCTCTTATAACAATACAGTTTTAAATATTAACTTCTATAAATTTAATAAAACTGCATATAAAAGTCAAATAAAAAAGGAGCAAAATTGCTCCTTTTTTTATTTATTATCACATCACTAAAAATCATGCACGACCGGCAGATCCTAGTACGTTTTGGTTTTTATGTTTGTAAAGCTCTTTAAGAGTATCACGAGCAGGACCAAGATATTTACGTGGGTCAAACTCACCAGGATTCTCTTTAAATACTTTACGCACAGCAGCTGTCATAGCAAGACGACCGTCTGAGTCGATATTAATTTTACATACTGCCGATTTTGCAGCACGACGAAGTTGCTCCTCAGGAATACCAACAGCTGCTTTAAGAGCACCGCCATTAGCATTGATTTGGTCAACATACTCCATAGGTACTGAAGAAGCACCGTGAAGCACGATTGGGAAACCAGGAATCTGTTTCTCGATTTCATCAAGAATATCGAAACGGAGTGGTGGTGGCACTAGGCGACCATTCTCATCGGTAGTACACTGTGCAGGAGTAAATTTGTGGGCACCATGTGAAGTACCAATCGATATAGCAAGTGAGTCAACACCGGTTCTCTTAACAAAATCTACAACCTCTTCGGGGCGGGTATAAGTTGAATGCTCAGCAACAACATCATCCTCAACACCTGCAAGTACGCCTAGTTCACCCTCAACGGTAACACCGTGTGCGTGTGCATACTCAACAACTTTTTTGGTAAGGGCGATATTGTCCTCATATGAATGATGCGATCCATCAATCATTACTGATGAAAAACCACTGTCGATACACTCTTTGCAAAGCTCAAAAGTATCACCATGATCCAGGTGAAGTACCACAGGAATTTCATATCCAAGCTCTTTTACGTACTCAACGGCACCTTTAGCCATATTACGAAGAAGAGTTGCATTAGCATATTTACGGGCACCTGACGATACCTGAAGAATAACCGGAGATTTAGTCTCCACGCAAGCCTGAAGGATAGCCTGAAGCTGCTCTAGGTTATTGAAGTTATATGCAGGAATTGCATACTGACCTTTAATAGCCTTTTCGAATAGTTCTTTGGTATTAACCAAACCTAATTCTTTGTAACTAACTGCCATTTTCTTAAATGTTTATGTTATTAGGTAATCAAAATCTTTAAAACTTATCACATTGAATAATGGATTGTCCAAAATTATGAAAATATGGCTACTAATACAACCAGAAAAACACTATAAATAAATAAAGAATCTAAAATAAACCTACGAATTCATAACAATATTAAAAAACATAAGGTTTTAATTGTCAGTCTCGTTGCAATAGCAATAATCCATTTTCAAAATGATAAATACGTTGGGAAAGATTAGTAATATAACAATGAAAGCACATTAATTGTTTTGATTATTAGAGCCACAGATCAAAATATTACGCATTTATGTAATACATCCGCAAATATCATAGGCAATACGATATTTTTCATAGAAATGCAATATATTTTTGACGAAAATCAAAAAAAATCAAAAAAAACAACTATTTTTGAAAAAACATCCTAAAACCCTCACTATATGACAAAAACAACTGACTCTGTTCTTATAGCTGCTTCATTAGATGAAGCTGGAAGAGGTGCCATACAATATGGTATTCGCACATCAAGAATTTGCTATCACAACTTATTTATCTATTCAGTTTATCCTGAAGGAAATGAGGCACAAAATATAAAGTACAAAACTGATTTCGAAGCCTTTGTAAGTGAAATATGTATTCAGGAAAGATATCCCGACTACCAAATCACCATTGGCAATGGATATCTACCCGAAGCAGCAACCGAATTTGCCAATGAGCACAACGTAAATTGTGTGATTTTCGGCATCTTACCTCCTTCAGGTTTTAAACCTTTCTATGGGGTAAAGTTTATAAAGGCAACAAAAAAACTACTATGCCCATTCCTTACAGTTAAGGATAGCAATCCTCCCGCCGACCTTTTTAAAAACTTATATATACCTATAAGTCATAAAAAGGAGGAGAAAGAAAAACTTATATGGGCCGAAAATTTCTGTAAAGACAAGCCAATTACAGTGCGCCTTATACCTGCTAAAGATGAGGAACCATTGGCTAAAGCAGTTATACAAAGCCACCTGAACTTTGCATGCCGCCAGTTTGAAGCGAACAAAATAAATTATGAAATAATAACCGGCACCAAAAGCAGCTATAAAATAGACCAAGAAGCTATTCAAATAGCATCGAAAACTAGGGATGGAATACTGCTGGTGATGGGTACCAAACATTATGGCCCTGAGCAGGATATTTTTGGACCGCCAGAACTAAAAACTATTATCAATAAAGATAATATTGCTGTAATTTGTATTAACCCCCGACGTGATTTACACGTTATGTACAGTAAAGTATAACAAAAAGGAGTCCTTGGCAATCAATCTAAAACAATTGATATACAAGGACTCCCTACTACAAATTAACACACCTCTAAATTTAATTCTTCAAACTGTGTTTTAACTGTTTTTTGGCATTTTTGAGCTGTGTTTTAGCTAGCGACACCTGTTGCTTGGCTGCATTGCGCTCACTAACAGCCGATTTATACTGCATTTGAAGCAACTTCCTATCGTCTGTAAGTTTCTTAATCGATTGATCCAAATTGGCAAGCTGTCCTTCAAAAATTGCAGCTTTATCACTCTTATCCTTATAAGCAATTGTTGCATCATTAAGGAGCTTCTCTGCCCTTGCAATCTCACTCTGAGCCTGATCGGCAGTAACAACTGCTGTAGTAACCTCTTGCGAAAACAATGTAGCCGACCACATAAAGGCAATTACAAATAGAATAGTACGCATATTGTCAAATTTTTAAATATTTAATTACTGTGTATAAATAAATTTACAACAGATAAATAACAATGTCAATACATACTACAATACACATATCTAAACTTTGAGGATCCACAATTATTTATTCTCTAAAAGATGAACTTCAGAAGAACATTAATCCAACTACACAACTCCTTAACCATCAGACAGTTATACTGAAAAATATATCATTTAAAATTATTATTTATTTAATGATGCAAAGTATTTTCTTTTTGCCTATTTTTAAAGTGTTAAAAAACTCATTATGGCACAATACAAGATTATTCCGGGAGTAGGATTTGATAATATCAAATTCGGCATGACGCAGGATGAAGTTGAGGGCATCCTTGGCGAACCAGACGAGGTAGAAGAGCAAAACTATGGCGAAGGCGAATCGGCAGAGGTGTTCTACTATGACGAAGCTGGCCTATCAATGTCATTTGATGCAGAAGAAGACTATCGTCTGGTAGAGATATCTTTCGAGGATGATAACTTCGTACTATTCGACTCTATACACATAGGGCAACCCATAGAGGAGGCTCTTTCACTTGCCGAAAAAGCTAATATGGGCGAATATGATATTGAAGATTTATCGCTCGACGGATTCGATGGCAAAGAACTTTATGCCTTCGATAAAGACAACATTAACCTGTGGGCAGATGACAAAATACTGTCATCAATACAGATAGGGCCCTACTGGCTTGACGATGACAATATCAAATGGCCTTAATTAAAAAAAAGAGGTGTTTCGATTGAAGCACCTCTTTTTTTAAAAGATTAATAACGATAATGGTCTGTTTTATATGGGCCATTAACATTTACGCCTATATATTTGGCTTGATCATCGGTGAGTTTTGTAAGCTTCACACCTAATTTATCAAGATGAAGGCGTGCAACCTCCTCATCAAGATGCTTGGGCAGCGTGTAAACACCCAGTTTATGCTCTTTTTTCCATAGCTCAAGCTGTGCCAAAGTTTGGTTGGTAAATGAATTACTCATAACGAAACTTGGGTGGCCGGTAGCGTTACCAAGGTTAACTAATCGTCCGCGACTAAGTAAAATGATGCTATGCCCATCGGGGAAAATAAACTTATCAACCTGTGGCTTAATATTTACCTCTTTAATGCCGGGGAATTTCTCAAGTTTCTCTACCTGTATCTCATTATCGAAGTGCCCGATGTTACATACAATAGCCTGGTCTTTCATCTTCGACATATGATTAACTGTGATAACATCCTTATTACCTGTGGTGGTAACAAAAATATCGGCATACACAAGTGCATCTTCTACAGTTGCTACCTGGTAACCTTCCATGGCAGCCTGAAGAGCACAGATAGGGTCTATTTCGGTTACAATTACACGTGCACCAAAACCTCTCATACTCTGGGCACAACCTTTACCTACATCGCCATAGCCACATACCACAACTACCTTACCGGCCACCATAACGTCGGTACCCCGCTTGATACCATCGGCAAGACTCTCGCGACAACCATAGAGGTTATCAAATTTACTTTTGGTTACCGAGTCGTTAACATTTATTGCGGGGAAAAGAAGTTCTCCCTTCTCAAGCATCTGGTAAAGACGGTGCACACCGGTTGTGGTCTCTTCGCTAACACCTTTTATTTCGGCAGCAACTTTTTGCCAGCGTTCAGGATTTTTAGAGTACTCACCGGCAACAAGATCCATCAATTCACGAAAATCTTCTCCTTCGGCACTATAATCGATTTTAAGAATATCGGGATTTTTCTCGGCTTCAACGCCTTTATGTATAAGCAGAGTGGCATCACCACCATCATCTACAATTAAATGCGGCCCCTTACCTTCGCCAAAATCGAGAGCACGCTCGGTGCACCACCAATACTCGGCAAGCGTCTCACCCTTCCATGCAAATACCGGAACTCCGGCCTTGGCTATTGCTGCAGCAGCATGATCTTGGGTTGAATATATATTACAAGAGCACCAGCGCACATCTGCACCAAGTTCCACAAGAGTTTCTATCAATACAGCTGTCTGCACGGTCATGTGAAGCGAGCCCATAACACGCGCACCCTTAAGCGGTTTCTCTTTGCCATAACGTTCGCGAAGTGCCATTAAGCCAGGCATCTCCAATTCGGAAATAGCAATCTCCTTACGCCCAAAATCGGCCAATGAAATATCGGCAACTTTATAGGGATAAGTATTAGTGTCAACAAATTCCAACATACTATCTGTTTTATTATATAAATTAATATTTTTTATTTTATAAAAATCAATCGGCAAGCAGTTTTGAGAACCTACCATTATCGAGCACAAACCCCATTTTCACCAAATAATCTTGATGATTTTGTGTTTTAGGGCTAGCCCAAAGTTTAGTTACTCCATTATCTTTAAGGAAAGATGAATTTCTGTAAAGATTATTTCCGGGTTTATAATCTCTATTATTGGGTGATGTATAGTCGATATCAATATTCAACTCATTACCGTTTTTAACACCGGCAATAATTCCACACACCTCCATATCGCGCATCTGTAGAGCTATAAAGTCACTTCTTTTAAAGTCATCATCAAACCCCGGAAAGAGGTTTTTAATATCATCAGAAAAATTATTAAGAAAAACACGCAATACACCATCATCACTCGAAATTTTGACAGCAGCAAAGTTAGAAGCCGAACTATAAATTTTATAAATATAGTATGCATCTATAAATACTATTAGCCCATTGAACAGAGCCACAGGGTAGGCTTGAATCAACACCCCGTACACCGAAAAAATTGCCGACCCCACAAGATTGAGCCATCGCAAACGCAAAGGACGACTCATAAGCAATGAAATAGCAGTAACTACAGATGCAAGGTAGCCAAGCCAGGTCAAAAAGTCGATATCCATCATATATTTTTAACTGTTAATCGATTAATAATTATTTTTTTAGTAATCTTCAAATATAGTAATTACCCAGTCACCATAAATCACTCTGCACCATGAAAAAAATCACGTATGGTAAGCTCATCATTTTTCAGTTGATTGGTAAGAGCCTCCAGCGATGCAAATTTCTGCTCATCTCTCATTCGTTTAACAAGTTCTACTGTAATTGTTTCAGAATATATATCCCTGTTGAAATCGAAAATATGAACCTCCACGCTGCTTTTCTCTTGCGATTCACCAATGGTTGGACGATACCCAATATTTAACATTCCCTTATAATTTCGCCCCTCAAGATGCACATTACAAGCATAAACACCGCTGGCAGGAATCAATTTAAGGCTATTATCGATGTCGATGTTGGCAGTAGGATATCCCAATGTGCGCCCTAGCCTATTGCCAGTAACCACGTTGCCATTAATACTATAATTGTACCCAAGAAGTTTGTTTGCAGTAGCTAAATCGCCCCGCGTAAGGCAATTACGTATTACAGAGGAGCTACAATGAAGTCCATCAACAACAAGCGGCTCACCTTGAATTATTCCAAAACCAAATTTATGGGCAAGTGATTTATAATCATTAAAATTGGCACTTTGCTCCTTTCCAAACTTATGGTTATAGCCCATTAAAAGATGACCAATTGCGGCCGATTTCACCAAAATTTTCTCTACAAATTCACTAGCCGAAAGAGCAGCTAATGCAGGAGTAAACTCCAGTACCACAAGATGATCGACACCACGACTTCCCATCAGCATACTTTTTTCGTCAAGGGTTGTGAGAAGTTGCAGCAAATGAGCATCCTTATTTAACACAATGCGAGGGTGAGGCCAAAAGGTAACAATCACCGACTCTCCTCCTGATTTATCGGCAATACTATTGAGATTATCGATAAGATGCAGATGACCAAGATGCACACCATCGAACATACCGATGGTAACAGCAGGTTTAACAGAATCAAGAGTATCTAAAGATGAATGAATTTTCACAACTACAAATTTTATTCTATCTCAAATATGGGCTAAATTATTTCAAGCACCGATATTTATTGGATAGGGCTTCAAATATAACACAAAATTATTAAAAGATACACAGCCATTTATGCAGCTAGGCCAGCAAATTGATTAACACAAATTTACGCCACACGAATGCTATAATGCAGCCCATAAACTACCTCAACAATCCTTTAAGCTCCATATGCTCGGGCACAGCAATAATATCTAATTTTTGTTTTTGAATAATGCTACTTTCGCCAACAGCATCTATTATTGCATTAGCAAGCAATTCGATATGCCTTTTTCTGCTCCATGGCCTCACCGCCACCACACTTATTTGACGGGCCGGAACAGGACCACTAAAGAAATGAAGATTTTTCTTTTGATCATCAGTTAGGTCGATGGTAGCCAGGGCTGGCAGCACTGTATATCCACCATTGGCATCCACTAGGCGACGCAGCGACTCAAGGCTCCCGGCCTGATACTGCAGATTGGGGTGAAGTTGCTCACCACGACTCATATCACATAGATTTACCACCTGCATCCTTAAGCAGTGTCCCTCTTCCAAGAGCCACAATTTACTTAAATCGAGACTGGAAATATCTACTTTTGATGCCGTATGCAAATCGCCTTTCCCATATAGCAAAAACTCTTCGCGATATACCGGATATTCGATGAGCGATACAGAACCAACAGGCGTGGCAAGAATTCCGGCATCAAGTTCGTCGCGATTAAGTTTATCAATGATTGATGCTGTGGTGAGCTCGCTTATATAAAGGTTTATGCCCGGATGATTCTTTAAAAATCTCGAAAGAAACATGGGTAGCAACGACGTAGCAATAGTAGGAATTATGCCAATACGGAAATCGCCTTCCGGCTCATCATTAAGCCTTGATGCTACATCGGTAAGCTCGGCAACCTTATCTACTATCTCTTTGGCGTAATCAAGTATTACTTCACCTTCGGAAGTGGTTACAACCGGATGACGGCTACGATCAAAAATCTTAACTCCTAACTCCTCTTCCAACTTTAGCACCATGGCACTAAGGGTAGGCTGAGTTACAAAGCAGGCCTGAGATGCTTTTACAAAGTTGCGATGCTTATCGATGGCTAATATGTATTCCAACTGTTGAAAATTCATAACTATAGATTTTATCTATTGCAAATATAGAAATTATCAGTTTGTTCTATACAATAAATTGTTATATATTTGTATCAGTAAACAAATCAAAAAATATTATAGACATGAGAAACAATTTAGACACAATCGGTTTAAACAGCGATAACGCTGCTGCAATTAGTGAAAAACTTAATCAACTACTGGCAAGCTACCATGTATTTTACATGAATACCAGAGGATTTCACTGGAATATTAAAGGATTCAAATTCTTTATGCTACACGAGAAATTTGAAGAGATTTATGATGATTTGGCAGCCAAGATTGACGAGATTGCCGAGCGTATCTTGATGTTGGGCAACACACCGGTTCACAGTCTTTCAGAATATTTGAAACTTTCAACCATTAAAGAGCAGACTAACCTAAGTGATGGCGAATCAACTGTTAAAAACATTCTTGAATCAATCAAAGAGGTTATCAAACTTCAGCGCGAAATACTTGCACTTGCAGGAGAAGCAGATGACGAAGGAACAGCAGCTCAAATGGGTGACTATATCTCTGGACAAGAGAAACTTGCATGGATGCTAAACGCGTTTCTATCGTAAATAGCTTATACGATAATAAAAAATTTGAAGTACAAATAAAAAACCGCCTTTTAAAAAAAGAGGCGGTTTTTTAATATTGCTAAAATCAATATATTAAACTTCATTAAAACTAAAACACTCATCCACCTCAACACCTTTCCGACCAACGGCTAGCGAGCAACATTCATTATAAGCATCGTGCTGAAACAGTAAAATATAACCGCTTTCTACTGCCTCTTTAAGAAACTGTTTCTTCTCTCCCATGCTGTATAGTGGCATAGTATCATAGGCCGAAACCCATGCTTCGGGTACATTGGCAATGTTGGGAATAAAATCGCCTGCATAGAGTAATTTCCGGTTTTTATAGGTTATAAGCGGAAGCACTAATCCGGCGGTATGGCCATTAAAAACTCTCAACTCCACACCCCGCAGCCACACGCCTTCATCAACAAACTTAACCATGCCACGCTCCCACAGAGGCATCATATTCTCAGGAAAATAGACAGACCCTTCGCGCACATTGGGCGACAAATAGTTATCCCACTGCGTTTTACTACACCAATATGTGGCATTGGGGAAAGCAGGCAACAGAGTTCCATCCGAGGCCATATCCACAGCACCTCCACAGTGGTCGTAATGCAAATGGGTGAGCAACACATCAGTAATATCCTCCGGCTCATAACCGCAATTCCGCAACGATGATTTAAGAAGATGGTTATTCTCTACCCTATTATTGGTAAAGAATTTATCACTCTGCTTAGTTCCAGTGCCGGTATCGACCAAAATCTTTCTACTGCCGGTATCTATTACAATACTACGCAATGCGAAAGTACAGAAGTTATCATCATCACAAGGGTATTTTTTACTCCACAGCACCTTGGGCACAACACCAAAAGTTGCACCTCCGTCGCATTTAAACGAACCGCAGTCGATTACTGAAATCTTTAAATCATCCATCATTTCACTGACTCTTTTTCTTCTTCATTTTACCTCCACCATGCTTCAGGTCGATATCCATTAGACGAATAAGGATGCGGGAATGTTCAAGAGCAGCTTCAAAATCATTATGAACATTAGATTTATCGATAGTGCTTAGCACACCCTCTTTATCGAGCATTCGTCGCACTTCGGGCTTAATGCCACACACCAACACCTCTTCCTCATGATTGTGCAAAGTATCTATCAGCATTTTAAGGTGGTGCATACCTGTAGCATCAATCATAGGCACCTGTTCCATCCTCAATATAATTACCTTATCCTTGGATGTAGCATAACCTCTTAAGTCGTTAAAACGGTGGGCAACACCAAAAAATAGTGGTCCAGAGAACTCATACATACCCACACCTTTAGGCAAATCAACCATCTGTGCATCGGTGGGTAAATCATCGGCCACAAGCCCCTTGAATTTTATCTGAGTAAGATCGGCCATACGCTTCATAAACAGTATTATGGCGAGAACCATTCCTATTTCTATTGCTACCGAAAGGCTAACAACAATAGTTAGTATAAGAGTAGTTGCCATTACAAGGGCATCATATTTTGGCCCTTTAAAAACAGCATATAGCGAGTGCCACTCAATCATATTCCACGATACCACCACCAGAATACCGGCCAAGGATGCGAGAGGCACCAACTCGGCAAGTGAACCGAGGAACAACATTATAAGCAGCAAAATAAGTGCGTGCACAATACTCGCTATGGGAGTACGGCCACCGTTGCGTGCGCTGGTGTTGGTGCGGGCCACAGCTCCTGAAACAGGGATTCCGCCAAAGAAACCAACAACCATATTACCAATACCTTGTGCAATAAGTTCGGTATTGGCCCTATGTCGTGCACCGATAACGCTATCACCCACATTGGCAGTTAGCAGGGCAATAATTGCACCCAGAATTGCAAATGTAAAAGCCGGTCCTACAAGATTAGGAAGATTACCCCAGTCGATAGTAGGCATGATTGGACTAGGAAACTCACTTGGGAAAGAACCAAAACGATCGCCAATAGTCTCAACATCAAGCGAAAAGGCAAGTTTCAACACTGTTACAATCATCAGTGCCACAAGCGACCCTGGGATAGGAGTGCCGAGTTTATTCCATAACTTAAGGATGAGAATGGTTAAAATTGCCAGCCCCATACTAAGTATATCAATGGTGTGAAACGCAGCAGCCAGCATGGATACTTTGGGGATAAAATCGGAAGGTAACGTATCGCACGATAATCCGAAGAAATCTTTAATTTGCGACACAAGTATGAGCACACCAATACCCGACAGAAGTCCGATAGACAATGGATAAGGCACATATTGAATTGCCGAACCAAACTTCATGAAACCCATCACCACAAGTATGAGGCCGCCCAGCACGGTGGAGACAATCAAACCATCGACTCCATAATTGCTAAGCACGCTATACACCGTAACCACAAAAGCACCCAACGGGCCGCTAATCATGATACGCGTACCGCCAAGAAGCGATATCACAAATCCGGCTATAATAGCCGACACAAGACCCTTATCGGGACTAACGCCCGAAGCGATTGCAAAAGCAATATTGAGTGGCAGGGCAACGATGGCCACATTAAGACCGGCAAAAAAATCGGCGACAAACTGCTTTCGGGAGTAGCCCTCTTTTAATACCGTATAGAGTTTAGGCAAAAAGACCGTTTGCATTTTCAGATATAATTTTAAAAATAAGAGCTACAAAAATAGAGCTATTAAACCAATTAGTAAAAAGTTAAGGGATTTAAAAAATACGTTTTAACAGAGAACGATTTTTCTTACGGGAATATGATTTCTGAACATCCTTCTCGAACAAACCTGAACTGAGCGTTTCGCGTCTGCCAAAATACCACGAAAGATTGGCAAATGGCAATATACCAATATTATTTAATCCATCATAATTAGCAATGCTAATCATGCAATCGCCCGAAATACTTAATCTGCTATTGAAAAAATATTCGATATCGCCAAAGAGTTCAACTGCATGATGCCCAGAGAAGGAACCTCCAAAATATTTAATTCCGCCACGCAGCATCGTTGTTTCGCTCATCTCCCAATCGGCACGAAACTTCACAACGCCATAAAACCCGCGCCCGGCAAAAGCCTCCCCCCTATTGGCAAGGAACTGCACCCTCATCTCCTGGTCGTCGTAGGATGAGAAAGGAACGCCAAAACCAAGAGCAATTCCGCCTGTAAGAATAAGCCACGGCCTGATACCGCTACAACTCATTTTGTCGATATAGGGTTTACTAATCAATAGTTCGTTATTGGATGACAGTATAAATGGAACATCATCCTGACCGACTATACGACCATACTCCTGCTTTTGAGCCCAGTTAAGGCCGGGAGTGGCAGAATAGAGTGAATGCCGGGATGAGATAACCCACTGTTCATCGCGCCGCCATAATTTTTTAACCGCCAGGTTGGGAATAAAATAGCTGAATGCCAGATGCGAAGAGAGTTCCAAATCGCTCTTTAAGCCGTAACGGGAGGCTCCGGCAATGGTTAATGCACCACTTTTTACCGATGATGTATTGGCAGTTTCGGCATGCCACAACGGTGAGTTCCATTTATCCACAACCCGCCCAGTACTGCCAAAGCCACCATCGAACTCCTGAGCAATAACAGCAGAAATATTTGCAAATAACAGAACCAATATTACAGATATACTCTTCATAAAATCAATATGCCTTTATGAAACTTATCCAACCAATTTTGATAACTATAACGGAACTAATCAGTTATTATTAAAATCAAAAATAACAATTATATGAAGATAAAATAGAAATTTCACTCATAATATACTCAAAATCAATGAAACGTAATAGTTGGGCAATGGGGATAGGACACAAACTCATAGCCGATGAATTAAAAGAATACCCCTTTCACTTAAAGAAAATGCAAAAACAACACAACCAAAATAATCATCAATTTACATATTCAACAATCTTATTTACTGCTTTCGACTTAATCTCTTTAACCTTTTGCACAGCAGGTTTTGCAACCAGCGATTCGCTCATTACCTCGGCAATATCGCGAACCTTGCCATCGCATTGTCGCATAAGAGTTTTTTTGCAAAGCGGGCATGCAGTAACCACCACATCGGCATTTTCGGCGTCAAGAAGCATGGCGGTGGAAGCAGCAACCAACTGTCGCTCAGCATCGGTAAGATTAACGGCCGACAAACCGCCGCCACAGCAACTGCCCGAAATACCCTGCTCGACATTTTTCAGTACAACACCCACATTTTCCAGAAGTACCAGAGGTTCATTAACTACATTGGCACCACGCCCAAGTTCGCACGGATCATGATAGGTAATCAATTTATCACCTCTTAAAGTATTCACCAATCCCCTATCATTCAGCATCTTGAGATATTGAGTATGATGTAAAACCACGCCGGCATCAAACTCACCCTTGAGCATATTGTAACAAATGGGACAAGTAGAAACCACGTTTTTAAAGTTGTAATTTTTAATCTTTTCCACAAGAATATGTTTCATGGCATTAGCCTCGGCAATACGGCCACCAAGTTGCAAAGGACGGCCGCAGCAAATATCACCTTCTCCATCAACCCAATGATAGGAAATACCTGCCGAATCAAGAATCTTATCCATAGCCTGCTTCGTTGACGGATTTAGACGCCCCATACATCCGGAGAAAAGCACCACATCAACATACGGTTTATCAACAGTTACTTCAGAAACCGAAGCTACAACACTAGTATTAACTCTCTCATTATGAAGCTCTTTCAACTCCTGACGGATATAGTGGCTATGCACCATCACCGGGCATATTGAAGCGCACCTTGTGCAGCCAAGGCATTTCCACAAATCGGCATCGGTATCAACGCCATCACGCAGTCGCTCAATAAAATAGACAGGCTGAACGCCGGCAATATTGTTACGGGCAAGCGGGCACACATCGAGGCAAAGCCCACACGCACTGCACGACAGAGTCTCCATGCGATTGAGCACCTTACGATTAGATACTCCGCAACGGCGCAAAATTATCAACACACCCTCGAGCGGAATATGAAGGTAGCGCGACTTGGGCAACAGCACAAAAAACAACCCTAACGCAATGGAATAGCACCACCATAGCATAGGCTGCACAAAACCTGGTAACGACACCCCTGAAAGCATAGTACCCAACGAGCCTGTGAGGAAACCACCACCTCCATACATCGCAACCGTAACACTCTCGGCAGCAAGCCTTAACGGAAACACAAACCAAAGAACCATAAGAGTGATACGGTTAATATTACTATGTCGAGTTTTAATTTTAATTCCTGCCTTATGTGGAAAAAACCGTTTCAGAATAGCAAACATCTGCCCTGAGAGGATAAAAAGCAGCCAGAAATCCATAATATTTTCAAGGGCTGCAGAAAACATAAACGAATGACTACCGGGCTCAAAATATTTAAAAAAGAGAGGATACCAAAGCGGATTGGCAGCATCGCCGGTGAAGAGCAGCGTCTCAACCTTACCGAATACGATAAGCATAAGCCATCCGAAGGCAAAACAGAGGTGCATATAACCCAATAAAGGATTGATTTTGAATATACTACGATGGATGAGCACCTCATTAAAAATCTCTTTCAATGCACCGAAAATCTGTTTTGAGAATACACTCCTCACAAATTCTCGTCTCTCATCCTTCGATAATTCCTTAAAAACACCAATCATCAGCCAAACGAGCCAGAGAATCAAATAACTGAATCCCAGGGTAAACGGCACCACAAACCAATCAAACTTCGCTACATCCATCATTTACCGTTTTCTAAATTTATTGAGAGCAAACCATACCAAGCGGGTATTTAGGTTGCGGGGACAAACCAACGCACATTTATTACACATTATGCAGTCATCGGGCTTCATATCGAGTTTCACATCACGCTGAATGCGCAACAGAGCCTGCCTCACACTAATTTTATGCGATGATGAGCGAGGACAAACAGCAGTACATGCGCCACAACCAATACAACTACCCAACAAAGGCTGATTATCAACAAGTTGCTGCCACAAAAGAGGCTCTTCATCCACAACAATAGTGGTGCGCTCAAGTACATTAAACCCAAACTGATTCATTACAAGCCATTTAAGTAGTTATCAACTGCTATGGCTGCCGAGCGTGCATCGGCAATGCAACCTGCAAAATTCATAGGCCCCTTACACGCGCCGGCAAGAAAAAAACCCGGCTGCGAAGTGGCATTACAGTTCATGGCATCATAACCATAGAATTTCATAGAACTAAGTTCAAGGTAAAAGTTGCTGTTGATGTTGTTAGACGGAGTCATACCCGTCATAAGCACCACACCATCAGTCATAATGTTGAGCGGAAGTCCGAGAAGAGTATCTTCAGCTTTTACGCACACCTTATTATTGTCGGCCGGTGATATTTCGGAAACCCTGCCGCGCACAAACTGAACTCCATAATCGAGTTGTGCCGACAGGTATAAATCCTCATAAAAATGGTCGAACATTCTCAAATCCATATAAAAATTGGAAACCCTACAACCCGGATACCTTTTTTTAAGCTCTATGGCACACTTAACGCCTGCCATGCAACACACCTTACTACAGTAATTATTGCCACATTTCATATCGCGCGAACCGACACAATGCACCACGGCAAAAGTTTTCCTGTCACCCTCATTAAACGGGTCAACATCATTAACGAGCGATTTCTCCCAATCTTCGGAAGTTATAACCTGAGGGTAGATGCCATAGCCCAGCTCCTCCTTCATGCGGGCATCAAACATTGAGAAGCCACTGGCCACAACCACAGCCCTGGCAATATAATCAGTACCGCCCGAGCAAGCAATCAGATAACCATCTACTTCTTTATCAATATTTTGCACCGATGAATTACATCTGATATCAACCCCATTATCATTGCAGGCATCCACCATTTCGCCAACTATTTCGCTTCCACTCCTATTTATAGGAAATATAGTGCTCCATTGTGACGAGTGACCACCGGGAGTTGAGCCTTTTTCATGCACAACCACACCATAACCTTTGGCTGCCAACAACTTGGCAACTTCCAAACCGGCAATTCCGGAACCAATAACAGCAACATCTACCTTCACACTACTCATACTATCAACACTTCTGGTTTTTGCGGTTCACCCAAATATTTATCTCCAACGCCAAGATATTTTTTATCTCTATCATATTGAATTCCAATCTTATTCATCAATTGATCAACCTGCACCTGATGCATCTGCAAGCCAATCTCCCACGGATTGAACCCCATAAGAAGCGCAGTAAGTTCCTCAAAAGATAGCACCGGAATGCCACGCCCTGCTGCATCGTAGGTAACACCCTCCATCTCGGCAAGGGTATATTGCCAACGATCGAGAAACATATTACAACCGGGACAGTTGGTGAGTATAAAATCAGGGTTCACAGGCGACATACTCTCCAGTTTTATACGCGAATGAGTGAGTGAATAGCCTCTGTTATCCTTCAAAAGATAGTGCCTGAAGCCAAAGCCACAACAGTGCCTGCGCTCGGGATAATCCATCCATCTGGCACCCCACTCCGACCCTAAATCGGACAAAACTCGTGGAAACTCAGCACCGCCAATGCCTTTACTTGGAAATATTTTAGCATAATGGCAACCCACATGGTCGATAAACTTCAACGGCATGCCATCTTTCTGATTTACAAGACGATATTTCAAAAAAGGAGTTAACTCTTTGCGGTATTTATATACCAAATCAGACGCGTGAATCACAGCATTTGGCAACTCAAAGGTACGCCCTGTGGATTTCATCAAATTCTCGCATGTGAGTTCAAGCATCTCGGGGAAATGATGCCAGGTATCAATAATCTCATTGTAAAGTCCGAATGAAGTAACACACGAAACCAGTAGATTCTTATAGCCTCGCTCCTGCATCAGGGATAGCTGCCTTGCAATAACAGTCATAATAGTCTCCAACGGAATAACATCGGAATGATAACCAATGCCGGTACAGCAAGTATGCCTTGAATCTTCGCAAACATCCAGATTAAGTGTTTCTGTAAGAATTTTCAGCAATGCAGCTTCTGCGCCGGGCGAAAAAGTTTGCCTTATGCAGCTACGCACATAGAAAAAATGGTTATCGGGAATATATTTCTGATATTCACTCCAGATTCTCACATCATTATTTAATTCACCCATGTCATTGTACATTAATCAGTTACATCACCATCAACCGAAGATATCTGCGAGAGCCACGATGATGCGCCTGTAACATCAAGGATTGACTGAAGCTCGGCCATGGTAGCTGAATCCATTTTACGGTTTGCGCCCGGTCCTTCGCCATGATAATTACCTCCACATCGTTCAAACACATCTTTGCGATTATCGTAAACCCACTGCCACACAGGGCCTTGCTCGGGATGAAAAGCAGGATTTACCATATCGGCATCCACACAATAGCCCTTCGACATAAGGTTGCCACCAATGGTTTTTGCCAGATGTTTCTGTTTACGCCCTTCTTGTGATAATTTGAAAAGCCCCGTTGAGACGCTAAGTTTACGAAGAGCCTGAATAACATACCCGGGAGTATTTCCTCGCGGGCAACGGGTGCGGCAACTCATACACTGACCGCAATACCATATAGTATCGGATGCCAGAAGACGCTCAATAGCAGAATCATCGCCACTTTGCACAATCATGCACAGGCGGCGCGGGTCGTAGTCGAACACAGCCGATGCAGGGCATATAGCTGTGCATACGCCGCAACTCATACACGCCTTAAGCCCTTCCACAAAGCGCACATCCTCATTCAACCTTTCAATGTAGTGACTCATTGTAACTTATTTTTCACAAAACTACTAAAGAGCCACGGCCCAATAATTACGTGAAATACCTATTTTGAATACGTATTTATACCCATTGGGGGGTGAGAGGACAATAAATTTAGGATTTGAAAATAAAAGAAAAAATTAATATTTGATATATGATTGTAAAGGAAGAATTTCATAAAAACTCAAAAACATTCAAGTCATTATGCCAAACACATAGTGTGAAATATCTATATACATTTGGTTCATCAACAACCGAAAAATTCAACGTCAAAAAAAGCGATATCGACTTATTGGTTGAAATAGATGCTCAATATCCAATAGAAAGAGGTGAAAAATTGCATATTTACCAAATACAACAATTTGTGCTATAACTTAAAATACTTCCTCATCCACAGCGTAATCCATGTTCCTACTACAAACGGAAACGTAAACA
>CAZWOA010000042.1:0-3637 GCA_964635545.1 uncultured Marinilabiliaceae bacterium | reverse complement strand
TACTTCCTCATCCACAGCGTAATCCATGTTCCTACTACAAACGGAAACGTAAACACGCCTCCCACCACACCCAGCAACTGACTATTAACCAGCACAACATGAACCACAATAGTTATAACTACCCCAATTGCAGTCCAGAGGGCATCTATTTTGCTATTACCGGCAAAAACTATTGCAGTAAGCACAACATTAAATCCATACAATCCCATATTTACAGCATCTACAGGCTGCCCAACCCATAAAGCGGCCATACCGCCAAGCCACGATGCAGCAAGTGCATACACTCCTGCAATGGGATTAGAAACCATTACCCCAACGAAAAACAGGATACCCGAAAGTGCTGCCCCTTGAAATATAACCTCACCAAAGCCGTTACTCACACCTATAAGTCCTGAAAACACCCCATAATCAGGCGTTTCTGCAATTAACATAGAAACATTAAGGCCGAAAAAAGCATTGATGACAAGCACTAAAATCCAGGTAACCAATATAAAGGGGAATGTATAAGCCGGAATTTTGCGTGCTATAAAAAAGTGCTGCACCACTGCGGCAAGCACGCTACCAATAATAATGAATATCCAAAGCACAAACGACTGCTCATACATAAAAGCAAGAGCTGCACCAACCAATGAAGGACTAAACCCATAGAGCCCGATATCAGTTTCTGCTTTGTCGTAATTTAAAATACGGGCTGCAAGCGCACCTATTGCCGACCCTGCCACCACGGCCAAGGCACACTGCCAGCTGCCGGCCAGCAAACCGGCAATAAACAGAAGAGCAGTATAAATATTCTCCTGTAACATTATCTGGCTCACGCCGTTAAGAATCTGTTTTATATATGTGCGAATCATAATAATCATAAATCCAGTAAATTATTTTTCACGGCAAACATCACAAGCGAGGCAGTATTGGAGCAGCCGGTTTTCTCCATTAAGTTGGCACGATGTTTCTCAACTGTGCGCTTGCTGATAAACAGTTTTTCGGCAATCTCACTGCTCGACAATCCGTTACATATCTCGGTGAGTACCTCTTTTTCGCGGTCCGAAATATCGGGACAGACAGAATAAGAATCACCAACACCATGATGTTGCACCACCATCTGCATCAACTCCTGCGAGAAGTAGCATTTACCATTAAGCACCGCATCTATGGCAATCTCCACCTCTTTAAAATCGGCACTCTTAAGCAGATATCCCTTCACGCCAAGCCTGCTCATACGGGCATAATACTCGTAATCGCCATACATCGACAGCACGATAATATTTATATCAGGATACATGGTAAGCGCCTTCATGGCAGCCTCATAGCCATCCATCGAAGGCATCGAAATATCGAGAAACACAAGGTCGGGGCGGCTCACCATAAGTTGCTCCAGAAACTCAGCACCATCAGATAATTCATGCTCAACCACCACTTTACCGGTGCGGTTAAGCAAAGTTTTAAAACCAGCCCTAAACAGCTGATGGTCATCAACTAACCATGTTTTATAAATCATATCTCTTACATCAACGGGATTCTTACTTTAACATCAACTCCTCCATTGGGCTGCGAGTCGAATACCACATCACCCTTGAGCGACGACACTCTCGATATCATATTGAAATATCCAGCACCGGCTCTATTCTCCTCAATATTTTTCTGCGGATCAAAGCCCACACCGTCATCACGATAATCAAGTTTCAACATTGATTTCTCCTCATATAGACTGAAATCGATATTTTTGGCTCCCGAGTGGCACAACGTATTATTAATCAACTCACACAACACCCTGTAAATCACTATCTCAACCGTACTTTCATAGCGTTTGTCAGCAATATCCACTTCGGAATGTAATGCTAACGAGTCGGGCATATTCAACCGGCAGATAAAATTATTAATAGCTTTCGACAAACCAAAATTTGAAAGTATATGAGGACTAAGGTTGTTTGATATTTCGCGCACAGTGGCAATAGCCTCATGCACAGCCTGCTGAAGGTTATTAATCACAGCCTGGTCATATTCGCCCGGCTTCACCACCGACAATCCCATTTTAATTGATGAAAGAATTGGTCCCAGCCCATCGTGAATCTCATTGGCAAAACGCTTACGTTCAGTCTCTTCGGCCTGCACCACAGCATTTAACACCTTTTTCTCGTGGTCGCGGGTATCCTTCTCTACCTTATTTATGTGTTTGAATATTTTTTGGATAAGGAACACACCTACCGCAAAACAAAAAGAAGTAATAACGCCAGCCCATGAATAAAACCAGAAAAAATCATCACGACTATAATCAGTAAAAATGGGCAGTATATCCATCATACGCCGCACAGCCATAAGCACAAGCCCTGCAGAAATGAGCATCCACGAGAGGTTGAACTTAGTGAGTTTAGTGAGCTTCACCGCAATTACTGCTGCAAAGAAGTGAAGCACAATAGTTATGAGAAGAAAAATCTTTAATGCCATAAATAATCAGAACATAACAATGAAAGATAGCTAAAAAATATTCAAATTTATCACCATAAAATGAAACTAAAAATCGTTACATACGTTTCAATTGTAATACAATGGTCGAACTTATGAAAAAAAATCATATTTTTACCTCACCATTCTAAATTACAGATTTTGTAATGAGCATGGAAAATCAACAATTGAAAGTCAATATAAAATAATAACATTCAAATTTAAAATAGCAATGAAAAAGCTGACTCTTCTTTTCGCTGCCTGCTTCGCAATAGCAGTAGCCGTTAGTTCATGTAAAGGTACACAGGACTGTCCTGCATATAGCAATGTTGACACAGAGCTTACTGTAGAGCAAGCCTAAACACAATAAAGGGAACGTAAAGTTTCCTTTTTTTGTTGCTATAAACAGGCATTTAAAGCATTCAATTATTAATCTTTGGTTTTTTTTTGCTTTATTAAGATAACCAATGGGTTAAAAACTTGAGAAAGTCGTCCTTATTGTCTAATTTTGTTCGGATTTTATTTAAAAGTACAATCTTATAATACTCAAAAAATCAATAAAATGTCAAAAATTAAAATTGGTATCAATGGTTTTGGCCGTATCGGACGTCTAGTTTTCCGTGCTGCACAGAACTTTAACGATGTTGAAATTGTAGGTATCAACGACCTTATCGACGTTGACTACATGGCTTACATGCTAAAATATGACTCAACTCATGGCAGATTTAATGGCAGTGTTGAAGTTAAAGATGGCAAACTTATTGTTAATGGCAACGCAATCCGCGTAACAGCTGTTAAAAACCCTGCAGAACTTAACTGGAGCGAAGTAGGTGCCGAGTATGTAGTTGAGTCAACAGGTCTATTCCTTGACAAAGAGAAAGCACAAGGTCACATCCAAGCCGGTGCTAAAAAAGTAATCATGTCAGCTCCTTCAAAAGACGACACTCCAATGTTCGTTATGGGTGTAAACCACAAGAAGTACACTAAAGATATGAACTTTGTTTCTAACGCTTCATGTACTACTAACTGTCTTGCTCCTATCGCAAAAGTTCTTAACGACAAATTCGGTATCGTTGAAGGTCTTATGACTACTGTTCACGCTACTACTGCAACTCAAAAAACTGTTGACGGTCCTTCTATGAAAGACTGGAGAGGTGGACGTGGTGCAGGTCAGAACATCATACCTTCATCAACAGGT
>CAZWOA010000041.1:7985-27151 GCA_964635545.1 uncultured Marinilabiliaceae bacterium | reverse complement strand
AGGACGCAAGATTTTCATTCTTGAAACAGGGGTTCGATTCCCCTAGGGACTGCTGTAACAGGAAAGGTGATTCTTTAATCGCTTTCCTGTTTTTTTGTTTAAAAAAATGTAGATCCCGGCTTCGATTTTTACTGATAAGGGAGTTAAGGATTGCTTAGCGTTCTTTGCGTCAACCAATTTTTAACCACGAAAGGCACAAACTACACGAAAAGGGAGATCCCGTATAGACGGGACAGGTACTGCTATATCCCCGAAATCAGCGGGAGACTTGCTCCCCTCGCTCCTTCAATTATCTTCAACCCTTGAACTATTCAACCCTTGAACCCTTGAACTATTTAACTATTTAACTCTTCAACCATTTAATCCTATAACCAAAGCTCTTCACCTCTCATTCAACATTAAACACAAATCCCACGCTGGGTACGTTTTCAATTTTTATGGTTTCATCTTTTTGGAGGTATTTGCGTAGTTTGGCGATGAATACATCGAGGCTGCGACCATGAAAATAGTCATTTTCGCCCCATAGCTCCACCAGTATTTTTTCGCGAGTAAGCAGTTTGCCTTTGTTTAGGCACAGCATTTTGAGCACATCACACTCTTTTTTCGTGAGGCGCTTTTCGTCACTATTTTCAAATATTAGCAGTTGATTAAGCCAGTCGAATGTGTAACGTCCCATCGAAATAGTGGTGCTTGATGCTGATTCTCTATTAGCCGATCGGTTGAGCACTGCCTGAATTCTGCACAGTAACTCCTCCTCGTCGAATGGTTTGGTGATGTAATCGTCGGCTCCCAGTGCAAACCCCTTTATTTTATCGGGCTTTAGGCTGCGGGCAGTCAGAAATATTATGGGCATCGAATTGTCAATGGTTTTGATATTTGATGCAAGTGTGAATCCGTCCATGTCGGGCATCATTACGTCGAGAATGCACAGGTCAAAGTCGCCATTGTTGAACTCCTGCAATCCTTTTGAGCCGTTGCGGGCAAGAGTAACATCAAACCCTGAATTGCCAATGTAATCGGCCAGCAGGAAACCCATGCTGGAGTCATCTTCAACCAAAAGTATCTTTTTTTTATCGTTCATCCTACTTGTAAAGTTTAAGTTCAATCATAAAGTTAGAGCCCTTTCCGGGAGTGCTATCCACATGAATCTTACCACCTAATGTTTTCACCACATTTTTAACATGATACAATCCTATGCCGAAGCCTTTGGTTTTATGTAAGTCGCCGGATGAGACTCTATAAAACTGCTCAAATATATGGTTAATATCGCCTCTTGCTATTCCTATGCCTTTATCGGCAACAGACAGCCTTATTTTATTGTTGGTTTTTTCCAGTGTTATTGATATTTCAGGGCTAGAATCGCTATATTTTATGGCATTGTCGATCAGGTTTATGATTGCCGTCTCCATCTGATTTGAGTTAGCATTTAGTTTAATGTCCTCATCATTAGATGTATAGTTAATCGTTCCGCCTAATTCTTCGATTGATGGCTGATATTGCTCTACCACATTGCGTGTTAGTTGTGCAATATTTACTATTTCTGATGTGTGATTACCCGATGTGGCGGCGTATAAAATATCATCCACATGGCGGGTAAGTTTAGAGTGCTCTTTTGATATGATATTTAGATAATCATCAAACTTATTATCTCCATCGGCCTTTTTGCGAATGAGGGCAGTGGCAAGCCTTATGTTGGATAGGGGAGTGTTGAATTCGTGCACCATATTATTAATAAAATCGGTGGTGCGAGCCACAACAATACGTTCGCGATTATAAAGCCTTAACATTATTAGAAAAGAGCTAGCAATAAAAACAATGAAAAGCAGCGATATGATAAACATAACGCCTATTTGGCTCATCATATATTTTGCCCGGTCGGGAAACTCTATGTTTATGCTAATTCCTTCTATGGGGAGCAGTCCGTTCATGGTTTGACAATAGCAGCCACTACTATCTCTTATTCCTGTGGCGTAATAATTATCTACCACATTGAAAGTGTATTTTAGATGTATGTTATTAATTAGTAATCGTGAAGTTATAATGCTGTCGAGAAGAGCTGTAACCGTGCTATCGGCATTGTTGCCCACTAACTTAGAGCTACATAAATAATTATTAATATCATTGCCATTATCAAGGTGGTGTTCAATCTCATCGCGCGCCTCTTTCATGGCAATAGCTACCCGTTGATTAAATATCTCCTCTTCGAATGTGGCTGCTTTAAAAAGCCAGCGCACATGAAGCACCAATAGAAAAAAAAGTGCTCCAAAGGTGAATAGTGCAAGTATTTTACGTCGTCTGTATGACCAAAAATTCATTGTTGCAGATTATTGTTTATAAGTTATCATCAAAAATAGGATGTTTTGGTAAATTATTTATTCTATTAACAACTCATTAACAGAAAAAGACAGTTTAATCTTTTATTTTTGATAATACCATTTAGTTTAATACCAATAAAACAAGAAGAAAATGAAAAAAGCAACTTTATTAGCAGGTGTATTTGCATTTGTTTTAGCACTTTCAGTATCAGCTCAAGAACCGGTTAAGAAAGAACAAACTCCGGTTAAGAAAGAGTGTTGCACCGAGAAGAAATCAGAAGAGTGCAAAGATAAAAAGCAGGAATGTACTGAGAAAAAAGCAGCTTGTTGCACTCAAAAAGAAGAGGGCAAGAAGAAAGAGACAACTCCCGAGAAGAAATAATCTTGTTAGGTTAGTAAAAAGAGAAGCTCACAATATTGCGAGCTTCTTTTTTTATTTTACCTCTTATGAGGTATGAATTACTTCAGGTAAACTGACTCCTTTTTAAATTTAATAGCAAGAAGAGCATAGAATAGGGCTCTGTATTTTTTGCGGTTGCTGGCACCAAGTTTCTCAACAACTTCAGCAATTGCGGCATCAAGTTCGGGGCTATCAGCCAAGCCAAGTTTGCCTATAAGGAAACGATTTTTCACTGTGTCAAGTTCTGATTGATCGCTTGAAGCAACAGTTTCTGCATCAGCATTGTAGATAGATGGCCCTAAGCCTTTTGTTACAGCTACTAAAAAATCGTGTGGAATATTAAGTTTAAGTCTTTCAACTTCTGCTGCATATTTTTCTACAGCCTCATCAAATTTACTCATAGTATTTTATTATTAAGATTAATAGTTTCGTAATATATGAATTTTAAACCACAAATATTAACGATTGTTTTCACAATAACCATTATTTTTCGTTAAGGTTTTTAATTACTTGATGAATGGTCTGTTTGTGTTGATTTGAATTTTATAGGTTGAAACTGTAACTTAATGACAATGATACCGGATATACCTCCGGCCCTCTATTTACTTCAAATAGTGGCGATAAGTAATAGGAAGCAGTTAAGTTGATGGCACCAATGCCTGCTCTTGCCATAAAGCCATATTTAAAATCGTTTATGTTGAGATTATCTCTCATTTTCTCTTTTGTGTGAGAGTTGCTATAGACAACTTTCGAGAATGCTTTGAGTTTACAACCTACTACCGGCCCGGCCGAGAAATAGAGTGGCGATTTTTTGCCTCTTAAAGGTATTTGATACTCAAAAAGTACAGGAACGGTTAGGTAGGTAATTGCTAACTTGTTCTTTTTGATGTTTTTATCGGATTCGATGTAGCTTAACTTGCCATGTTCATCGGTGGTTAGAATATATTTTGAGTCGAACCGGTAATTATTCCACTCAATTGCCCCGCCAATTACTAATCCCATATTTTTCTTGGCATTAAGAGGTGTGTTGAATTGCAATATATTGGCCGATACTGCCACTGATTTGCCCCTATTCATGTCGAGGAAGAAGTAATCATCGGGCAAGGTGAAGTTGAGACCTGAGGTTACCAGGCTGTTGAATCCTAAATCAACTCCAAAGAAGTGACCTGTGAATTTTCTTTTCCTGCGGATAATCTCTTTATCGCTGTCGTGCACAGTTTTACGCACTATTATTTTTACTTTGTCGAATACAATATTCGCATTGTGGTCGTCTTTGTCGGTGTTTATTGTGTCGGTTGTTTCTATTATATCGTCACTTGTGTTTCTCACAACATCCGAAAGTATATTCCCGTTTGTGTCGATATATACAAACGAACCGTTGTAGATAGCCTTCGCTTTTCCGTCTTCAAAATCCCAAATCTGTGAGTATATTGGTGGCACCACCTCTACACCCTTCATATTGACATAGCCAATTTTGCCATTTCTGATAACCCTCGCAATTCCATTTTCAAATTTCCATATCTGTTGATATTGGGTAGGCACCAGTTCTTTGCCATCTTCCGAAATATAACCTATCAATCCGTTACGCATTGCGCGGGCCATTCCATCTTCAAAATCCCATATCTGCTCATATTGACAAGGAATAACGTTACGGCCGTCGGCGGTGTAGTAGCCCAATAAGCCATTTTTTTGTACCCGCAACATATTGTTGTTAGAGCTCCATATATTATCATATTCGGCAGGTATCACAATGTCGCCATTAAGGTTGTAGAGACCCATTTTGTTTTTAAGCAGCACTCTTATGCGGTTGTCGCTGTTGATATCCCACACTTGCTTGAATATTAAGGGTAGCACTATAGCACCTTCTTTGTTGATTACTCCAATATTGCCATTTTTTATTACCCTCGACAAATTATCGTTGAGCGGCCATATACGGTCGTAATTGGCAGTGTCGGGCAACTGGCTGAATGGCACTTCGTTAATTGTGGCTATTGCTTTTGATGATGCACTTACGGCAATCATGAAAAGTATGGTTAATATGATTTTTGCAGATTTCATAATCTCGAAATTTGTGGGTTAAAATGGCTGAAATGTTATTCCAACTTGAATTGGGTTTACCTCCGGTGCTTTATTCTTGTCGAATAGCGGAGTAAAACCATATGTGGCAAAGAACTTCACGTTTTTTGTGCCTACCTGAACTATGCCTCCCAGTTGTATGGGGTTGATATTGAGGTCGGGACGTTTCTTCTCTTTGTGCTTTTTGCCCGATTCGGAATATACCATCTTGGTGTGCGACCCAATCCTGAAACCGCAATAGCCTCCCACATCAACCATCCAGCGGTTGCAGCTGCGAGATGGGAATTGATACTCCAATAGAAGTGGTATATTAATATATGATATGGTGAGTTTGTTTTTCGAGAATTTCTCGTCGCGTATTAGTCCTGTAGTATGGTTATTATCATCTTTTATAAGTTGCATATCATGGTTGAACCTGTAGTTATGGACACTCCAGCCTGCACCCAATATCATTCCCAGATTATTTTTGTTTTTCTGTAAGCCTATGTCGTAATGAAACAGGTTTATTCCAAATGACAGTGATTTGCCAAAATCCTGCCTCAAAAACTCTTCGGCATCACTGAATGACGTGCTGAAACTGGGTTTGACATACCAGTTTACACCAAGCGACACTCCGGTATAATAACCCTTAAATGTTTTTTTTGACTTTACTTTAATGGTGTCAACTTGTAGTTCATCATTGCTGTAGTCTGCCCTCATTTCCGATAGTGCTGCCTGTGGCACTACCATGATAAATGCTATTGCGGCGAGCTGTGATAATATAGTTCTGTTTTTCATCTTATCCATTGTTCTGATTTATCTATGTGACGAACAAGACAAGATGAATGTTACATCGATATTCAATATTTTTTCACCATAATATTTTGCAACATCGACATGGCTCCCTCTGTAATACCTTTTTTGTCGAGGCCGCACTCACCATACAACTCGGTCTGTGTGCCATGTTCTATGAAGTGGTCTGGTATGCCCAGCCTTTTAATCTTCGAGTTATAACCGTTATCGGCCATAAACTCAATGATTGCCGAGCCCATACCTCCTGCAATTGCACCATCTTCCACAGTAATTATATTTTTGAAATTCTGGAATACCCAGTGCAGCATCTCTTCATCAAGTGGTTTCACGAATCGCATATCCACATGAGCTATAGAATGACCTTCTGCTTCAAGTTTTTCTATTACTTGTGAAACTTTTACGCCTAATGGTCCTAATGTTAGGAATATGAGGTCGTTACCCTTTTTTAGGAGCCGTGCTTTGCCCACTTGAATCTCTTTTATCGGTGTGCGCCACTCAATCATTGAGCCGTTTCCGCGCGGGTAGCGTATCACAAATGGGCCTTTATCAGGCAGTTGGGCGGTGTACATAAGGTTGCGCAGCTCCTGCTCGTTCATCGGCGAGCTGATTATCATATTCGGTATGCATCTGAAAAATGATAAATCGTATGCACCGTGGTGGGTGGCTCCATCGGCACCAACCAGGCCACCTCTGTCGAGGCAGAATACCACGTTTAGATTCTGAAGTGCCACATCATGAATTACCTGGTCGTAGGCACGCTGCATAAAGGTAGAGTATATATTGCAAAACGGCATAAAGCCTGCCGTAGCAAGCCCTGCCGAGAATGTTACCGCATGCTGCTCGGCTATGCCCACGTCGAAAGCCCTGTCGGGCATCTGCTCCATCATCATATTCAAGCTGCAGCCCGATGGCATGGCGGGAGTGATTCCCACTATTTTCTCGTTCTCCTTGGCAAGTTCTATTATTGTGTGTCCAAATACATCCTGAAACTTAGGAGGTGATGGGGCTTCAACTTTTGTACTTTTCTTTTGGCCTGTTAGTTTATCAAAACTTGCACCCACGGCATGCCATTCGGTTTGATTCTCCTCAGCAAGTTTAAATCCTTTACCTTTTTTGGTTATCAGATGCAGAATTTTAGGGCCGGGAATGTGCAATAAATCACGAAGCACATTTGCCAGATATACCACATCATGACCATCTACGGGGCCAAAGTACCTAATGTTGAGACCTTCGAAAATATTATTTTGCTTTGTAAGAATGCTTTTAATGCTATTGTTGATGCTGGTTATAAAATCTTCCGATTTTTTTCCTGATGGACGTAACCTCTCGAGAGCACGTGCCACATCGGAGCGGATTCGGTTGTAGGTGCGCGAGGTGGCTATATCCACCAGATACTCGCTAAAACCACCCACCGCAGGGTCGATGGCCATGTTATTGTCGTTGAGTATCACCAGCATATTGGCTTTTGTGGAGGCCATGTTGTTAAGAGCTTCGAAGGCCATACCGCCTGTCATGGAGCCGTCGCCAATTACTGCAACTATATTGCGGTTTTTTTCGCCTTTTAATCGTGATGCAGTGGCCATACCCAATGCTGCCGATATGGATGTGGATGAGTGTCCTACGCCGAAAGCATCATATTCACTCTCGAAAATATTGGGGAAGCCGCTTAGCCCGCCATACTTACGGTTGGTGTGGAACTGGTCGCGACGGCCGGTAAGTATCTTATGCCCATACGCCTGATGACCCACATCCCATACAAGTTTATCGTATGGAGTGTTGAGCACATAATGAAGGGCTACGGTTAATTCGACCACACCAAGGCTTGCACCAAAATGGCCGGGGTTGCACGACAACGCATCGATGATAAACTCGCGCAGTTGATCGCACACAGCAGGCAGTTGGTCTTCCGGAATCTTTTTTAGGTCATCCGGACTGTTAATTTTCGATAGCATATCTTGCTCCCAGGGCACCATGATTGTACTTAATAATAATAAAAGTGTGCTAAGATACTAACATTGGAGCTACTGTCAAATAAAACAGCAATCACAATTGTTGGTATGCTTTGATAAACTATATTTGTGTTTAAAATACATTAAAGAAATGAAAAATAAGCAATTTTGTTTACATGTTGATGAACTATTTTGCTTGTTGTGTCTTATTGTAGTGATAATGAGGAGGGTAGATGTTGGATTTTGAGCATTTTTTTCCACTCTTTTTTCAATAATAGGCAATGTTTAAATATAAATATTATCAACTTAAAGCCATAGTTAAAAGTGTCAGTTTCAGACGTATTTGGAATTTGATATTGCTTGTGGCATTCTACATATATTCGCGCATAACGCGCAGGCCACATATTGGCGGTACTCCATATGCCATCAGCGTGGAGCCGTCGGGGTTGTGTAACCTCCACTGTCCGGAGTGCCCCACAGGTGCTGCAGTGCTCACACGGGCGGGCGGAATGATGGATGTGGAGCTTTTTAAGAGTGCCGTAGATTCATTACTCCCCGGGCTGATGCATATTAACCTGTTCTTCCAGGGTGAGCCGATGCTTAATCGTAATATTGGCGAGATGATTGGCTATGCCACCAGTAATGGGATTAACACCCTGATGTCAACTAACGGCCAGATAATGAGCAATAAAGCTATTGCTGATTTAGTGTCTAACGGACTTACAGAAATAATTTTCTCGGTGGATGGGCTTACTCAGCAGAGCTATGAAAAATATAGGGTAGGAGGGCAGCTTGACAGGCTTACTGCCAATATTAAAAAAGTGGTGGCCGAACGTAAATTGCGGGGAAGTAATTATCCTATTATTACACTTCAGTTTATTGCATTTAGCCATAATGAGGGTGATATTCCACATCTGAAAAAATATACCATCGATACTGGTGCCGACAGGTATGTAATTAAAAATGCACAATTCAATGATTTTGGTGATGGCTCGGTAGCGCCACCTTCTAATATCAAATATAGACGATATGGAAATGGAGGCAAGAAATTTTCATACACTCGATATATGCACTGCTGGAAACAGTGGTCAACCTGTGTGGTTGGATGGGACGGAACCATTGTACCTTGCTGTTATGATAAGAACAGCGATAATACATTGGGCGTTATTTCTTCGGAAAATGGTGCTGACGAGGTGTGGAATGGTGATGCAGCCAATAATTTCAGGGAAAAAGTACTTACTGATAAGTATAATATTGAAATTTGCAAGAATTGCCCTGAAGGTAGAAGTTGTTGGTAATAAGGGCTTTAGGTGCGTTATTAATGCTTTATAGATATGGGTTTTCAATAAATTGTTATTTTTATTAATGGAAAGCACGATTTGTTTTAAAAATTATCATTATTTTGTCGAAAGTAACCCGACTCTTTCATGTTGAATAAATTTATTGCCGTTATAAACCGGCATATACATAATTATATCCGTATAACAAGCGGCTCATCTACTGCTCGTTCAGACATGACATCTGATTGGGACAGGGTAGCATATGCCTATTTTTCTCTACTTTTCTCTACTGCCGGGCTTGTAAGTTCCATATTATTGATATTTTTCTTGCTCAATAAAGAGAATAATGGGGAGGCACTGCTTTTAGTGCTTTGGTATTTAAGCGTTACTGTTTTTATAGTTTTTAGAAGCGTTAATGTTAAGTTACGAGTTAACCTTACTTTACTCACCTTTTATTTGGCCAGTGCCGTGTCATTGTTTGTTTTTAGTACACCTGTTGCCGGCATAATAATGTTGTTTCTATCGGGCATGTTATCTGCTCTCTTTATGGGAAATCGTGGTTTATTTCTTTCAATGGCTGTTAAACTATTGTTAATCGGCACTTATATTTCATTCTATTATTCAGGACATCAGCTATTTGACCAGTATAATTACAATGACTTTTTGCTTCTGGCATTTGCTTTTGTGGGTATTGGTGCTGGGGCAGCCATTCCCGTGGTGCTTTTCAGGCAGCTTGTTATTCGCACGTTAGCTGTGAGTACTCAGTATCGCAAATTACTTTCGGCAAGACAGCAGGACTTATTTATTGCCACTGCGAAAGCAAAAGAGAGTGATATGCTGAAAAATGCTTTTCTAGCCAATATGAGTCATGAGATACGTACTCCTATGAATGCTATTTTAGGATTTTCGCATATTATTCATAATCAGGATATATGCGTTAGTGAGAAACAGCATTTTGTGGAACTTATCAATCAAAATGGGCGCAACCTTATGATGCTTCTCGATAATATTATTGATATATCCAAAATTGATGCCGGGCAGCTTGAAATTAAAAGTACCCATTGCGATGTAAACAGTATTCTTACTGATATTCATGCTCATTTTCAGAATGAAGCGATGCGCAAAACCTGTGGAAAGTTAGTGGTGACTCTAAACATAGTATCCAAAGATGAGTTGATGATAGTGGTTGATGCACAACGACTAAGGCAGGTGTTATTCCAGCTTATAGGTAATGCCGTTAAGTTTACCGATAGTGGTGTTGTTGAGTTTGGCTATTCGCTGTCGGCCGATGAGATTCTTTTCTATGTGAAAGATACCGGAGTTGGTATTCCTAAAGGGATGGAAGATGAGGTGTTTAAGCGTTTTTCTAAGTTTAACGATAATCAGAATAGATTATTTGGCGGCATAGGCATAGGACTCTCCATAGCACAAAATTTGGTGGAGCTGATGGGTGGCCGCATATGGAATGATCGCACAATTGATAGTGGCGCAATTTTCTACTTTACACTTCCATATAATCCGGTTGAAGTTAATGTTCGTAACACTTGTGTTAATTCAATTATGCCTATCCGCTTCGACTGGGAGGGTAAGACTTTCCTTGTGGCCGAAGATGAGGAGGATAATTTCCGCTATATTGAAGTTGTCTTGTCGATGTCGAATGCGCAACTGCTATGGGCACGTAATGGAAATGAGGCAATTAAAATTTTCAGAAGTAAAAAGAATATCGATTTGGTGCTGATGGATATTAAGATGCCGGGGTTAGATGGTTATTCGGCTACCAAACTAATAAGGCAAATGAGTGATGTACCCGTTATTGCACAGTCGGCCTATACATTTAGCGATGAGAAAGATAGACTTATGAAGGCCGGATGCGACGATTTTATCGAGAAGCCCATAGGGTTCAATAATCTTCTATATACAATTCATAAGCACGTGCCATCAAATTAAGAAAGGCGATTTGAAATCAAACCGCCTTTCTTAATGTCATATTTATTAAGATAGATACTTAAACAGTAAGCACATCTTTCTCTTTTTTCTCAAATAGCTCATCGATTTTCTTCATGTAAGAGTCGTGTAGTTTTTGCACTGCCGCCTCTGCATCTTTAACGATATCTTCGGATGCGCCCTCTTTTTCAAGTTTTTTGAACTCGGTAATTGCATCACGGCGAATATTACGAATTGCTATTCTTGAGTCTTCGCACTCTTTTTTCACCTGTTTCACCAAGTCGCGACGTCTCTCCTCTGTAAGAGGCGGAACGTTAATCCTTATCACCTCGCCATTATTATCGGGGTTCATGCCCAGGTTGGCAGCCATAATTGCCTTTTCGATGGGGCCTATCATGGTTTTCTCCCACGGTTTGATGGCAATGGTGCGCGGGTCGGGGGTGTTAATGTTTGATATCTGGGTGAGAGGTGTCATATTGCCAAAATAATCAACCATAACATTGTCAAGCATTCGGGGGTTGGCTTTGCCGGCACGTATCTTGCCCAGTTCGCGGTCGAGGTGCTCAATGGTTTTGCTCATTTGGTCACCTGCATCTTCGTGTATCAGTTCTATTTCCTCTTGCATAGCAATAGTGTTATAACAGTTTAATTAAAGCAAAAGTAAAAAAGTTTAAAGTAAATAAAAACTGTTGGAGCTTGTTTTGGCTCTTTATTGTTCTATCATCTTCTTTATAGCTTGCCAAATTTGTGGTTTTTGATGCACTATCCAGTGTCCGGCATCATCAATAACCATTAGTTTAATATTGTTGTTTAGAGATGCTAAATCATTAAGTTTATGTAAATTAATTGCCGGGTCGTTAGCGCCAACTATAAAGGTATAACTTATTTTGGTATTAAGCATCATCTCCGTTTTGTCATCTCTTGATATCATTATCTGCAAAGCATTAATTAGTGCACGGTTACTCCAGTCGGTCCACATTTTAAGTTTTAGGGTTTTTATATCCTTATCATCATCGGCGGTAAACATGGATGCTATAAGTGATGATTTGCCTTTTTCGATTAATGAAATCTCTTTTTTGCGCATCACTTGTTTCTCTTTTGAGTCGGCAAAAGGATGCGATGATATCATTATCACCTTTTTTATTATGTGCGGATATCTTTCGGCAATGCGAATTGCATAATATCCACCCATGCTATTGGCTACGATTGCCATTTTTGTATCATCATTGATATCTATGTTTTTGAAAATATTTTCAACTACGGCATCCATATTGTTCATCTTGTCGTCATCCAATATTTTGGCGAGGTTTAAACTTATGATGTCAAACATAGATTTCGATGCGGGAAATTTACTCCATATTTCGTTGTTTTCACCATAACCGTGTATCAGTAATAATTTGGTAATGGCGTTGTTACCGTTGTTTATGGTCTTGTTCATAATGATTACAAATTAAGCGCCTAAAGCTATAAATAATTTACTTTTATTCTCTTATTTGTTATGTTTGTGATATTTCAAAATTCTTTGCAAATATTTACAAAACAGGCACCTAAATTAGATTCATTATAAATAAAGAAATATTTCTTTAATAATGTTTGGGCAATGTTAGGTTCTGTTCTACATTTGCATAGGTTATTATAAAATGAATAAATCAAATACAATCATTTAACTAAAAGTACAATTTATGAGTGGTTTATTTTGTTCTTCAATTGGGAGAAAGTTACTGATGAGTTTGTCGGGACTCTTCCTGATTACCTTTTTGCTGGTGCACCTGGCGCTTAACTCATTGTTGCTAGTGCCCGACGGAGGTGAGCTATTTAATGCGGGAGCGCATTTCATGGCAACTAACCCGATTATAAAAATAGTTGAGCCAGTACTTGGCATCGGGTTTTTGGTGCATATCATCTATGGTATCATCTTAACACTTCAGAACCGCAAGGCTCGTGGCTCGGCTCAGTACGAATCGGGCAAAAAGACACACAGTGTTACATGGGCTTCACAAAACATGCTGGTTCTAGGTCTTACCATTTTGGCATTCCTAATCGTTCACCTTGCCAACTTTTGGGTGAAGATGAAGATTACCGGTGAAGGTATGACCGAAACTCACATCGACATTGCAGGTGTTTCTACCCAGGTAGAGAATGCTTATGCATTGGTTAACACTACCTTTGGTATGTTGTGGGTTGTGGTAGTTTATGTTATTGGCTCGTTAGGTTTGACAATCCACCTAACACACGGTTTCTGGTCGGCATTCCAGTCAATCGGTTTTAGCAATAATATCTGGAGAAAACGCCTTACTTGCATAGGTAATATTTATGCATGGTTTGTTGGCATAGGTTTCTCGTTGATAGCTGTTTGTCAATATTTATTTTTCCAATAATTGATTAAGATTATTAGATATGATCAAATTAGATTCAAAAATTCCATCAGGCCCCTTGGCTGATAAATGGACAAAATATAAGAGTGAGCAAAAGCTGGTGAACCCTGCCAATAAGCGTAAACTCGATGTTATCATTGTTGGTACAGGTCTGGCAGGTGCTTCTGCTGCAGCATCACTTGGCGAGTTGGGCTTCAATGTTAAAGCATTTACTATTCAGGATTCACCCCGTCGTGCGCACTCAATTGCTGCTCAAGGTGGTATCAACGCTGCAAAAAACTACCCTAATGATGGTGACTCGGTTTACCGTCTGTTCTACGATACTATTAAAGGTGGTGACTACCGTGCTCGCGAGGCCAACGTATATCGTCTTGCCGAAGTAGCAAACAGCATCATCGACCAGTGTGTTGCTCAAGGTGTACCTTTTGCCCGCGAATATGGCGGATTACTTGATAATCGTTCTTTCGGTGGTGCTCAGGTTAGTCGTACTTTCTATGCTAAAGGACAAACAGGTCAACAGCTTTTACTGGGTGCATACCAGGCTCTTATGCGTCAGGTTAACCTTGGCAGCGTGAAGCTTTACACCCGCACCGAACTGGTTGATATTGTTATCGTTGATGGCAAAGCTAGAGGTATTATTACCCGCGATCTTATAACAGGTAAACTTGAGCGTCACTTTGCTCATGCTGTAGTTATTGGAACAGGTGGTTATGGTAATGCCTTCTTCCTGTCAACCAATGCAATGGAGTCAAACGGCTCGGCAGCCCTTAAAGCATACCATAAAGGTGCAGCTTTTGCAAATCCATGTTTTGCACAAATCCACCCAACATGTATCCCTGTTCATGGTGAGTTCCAGAGTAAACTTACCCTTATGTCGGAGTCGCTTCGTAATGACGGACGTATATGGGTTCCCAAGAAAAAAGAGGATGCTGAAGCTATTCGCACAGGTAAACTTAAACCTACACAGATTGCAGAAGAGGATCGCGACTACTACCTAGAGCGTCGTTACCCTGCTTTTGGTAACCTTGTGCCACGTGACGTTGCTTCGCGAGCAGCAAAAGAGCGTTGCGATGCAGGATTTGGCGTAGGTACCACCGGTCTTGCCGTATATCTTGATTTCAAGAGTGCCATCGAGCGTTTGGGTCAAAAAGCTATCGAAGCCCGTTATGGTAACCTATTCCAGATGTATGAGAAGATTACCGATGATAATCCATACGAAACACCAATGATGATTTATCCTGCTATCCACTATACTATGGGAGGTGTGTGGGTTGATTACGAACTTCAAACAACAGTTCCGGGTCTATTCTGTATTGGTGAGGCTAACTTCTCCGATCACGGTGCTAACCGCCTTGGTGCTTCTGCTCTTATGCAGGGTTTGGCCGACGGTTATTTCGTTCTTCCATATACAATTCAGAACTACCTGTCGGGTGACTTGCATACTCCACGCATGACTACCAATGAGAAAGAGTTTGTTGAGACTGAAAAGGCTGTTGCCGACCGTTTCAAAAAACTTATGGATATCAAAGGTAAGAGATCTGTTGATAATATTCACAAAGAACTTGGTCATATTATGTGGGACTTTGTGGGAATGGCTCGTAACAAAGCCGGCCTTGAGAATGCAATTGTACGCTTGAAAGAAGTTAAAAAAGAGTTCTGGTCTAACGTACGTATCCCTGGTTCAATGGATGGCATGAACGTGGAACTTGCAAAAGCAAGTCGCTTGGCCGACTTTATTGAGATAGGTTACCTAATGGCTATCGACGCACTTAAGCGCGAAGAGTCGTGTGGTGGTCACTTCCGCGAAGAATACCAGACACCCGAGGGTGAGGCACTTCGTCAAGATGATAAGTTTGCTTATGTATCTTGCTGGGAGTATAAAGGCGAAGATCAGGATCCTGAATTCTACAAGGAAGATCTTAACTTCGAAGTTGTTCAGCTTATACAACGTAACTATAAAGAGTAATAAGCCTGTTTTGATATATTAAAGAAAGAGAGTAATTATGGAAAAATTCATAAACCTTAAATTGAAAGTATGGCGTCAAAACGGGCCTAAAGACCAAGGACGTTTTGAGATTTACCCCATAGATAAAGTATCACCCGATAGCTCATTCCTAGAGATGCTTGACGTTCTTAATGAGCAGTTGATTAATGAGGGTAAAGAGCCTGTTCACTTCGATCACGACTGTCGCGAGGGTATTTGCGGTATGTGTTCGCTATATATAAATGGTCGTCCTCATGGTCTTGATGATGGTATTACCACTTGTCAGCTGCACATGCGTCGCTTCAAAGATGGTGAGACAATCACTATCGAGCCATGGCGTTCGGCAGGGTTTCCCGTTATTAAAGACCTTATCGTTAACCGTACCTCATTTGATGCTATTATTGCCTCAGGAGGTTATGTATCGGTAAGTACCGGTGGTGTGCCCGATGCCAATGCTATTCCAATTTCTAAGGAAGATGCTGATGAGGCAATGGATGCCGCTTCATGTATTGGATGTGGTGCTTGCGTTGCTGCATGTAAAAATGGTTCGGCAATGCTATTCGTTTCTGCTAAGGTGAGCCAGTTGGCACTTCTTCCACAAGGACGAGTTGAGGCCGCACGCCGTGCCAGAAACATGGTAGCTAAAATGGATGAGCTTGGATTTGGTAACTGTACCAATACCGGAGCTTGCGAAGTTGAGTGCCCTAAAGGAGTTTCAATTGCCAATATTGCACGCTTGAACCGTGAGTTCTTGAAGGCAAAATTGCAGGATTGATACCTAAAATAAATTTTTGAAAATGAGCGGTGTTATTACATCGCTCATTTTTTGTTAATTTTTCAAAAATTGTTATATTGTCCACACAATCAATCTGTAAAAAATGTAAAATGCCCTACCGCCGTTTACCAAATACCGACCAGGCACGATTGAGAGCAATGAAGGCAGCAATAGTGAAGGCTAACAAAGAGATGCCGGATAACTTGCTGTTTAGCCAAAAGTTGAAACTTGAATTAATTGCATTTCAGCCTCTTTTTGAACAAGCGGTGATGCAATATTCTAATTCCAAAGAGCTACATGCCGGGTATGGACGGTCGCTTGCTACAGCATTTAAAACAGCTCGGCTATATATCTCTCACTTTGTGCAGGTGTATAATATGTGTGTGCAACGTGGTGAAATAAAGGCTGATACACGTAAGTTCTTTGGGCTTACATCAGAAAATACTACCCCTGATCTTAATACTGAAACACAGCTGCTTGAGTGGGGCCTTAAAATAATTGAGGGTGAAGAGCAACGAATGAATAGCGGTCATGGTAACCGTATTTATAACCCTTCAATAGCGGTGGTTAAGGTAAAATATGAGCAGTTTAGAGATGTGTTTCATAAGCACAAGGATTTGATTGTAACTACGCAGAAGCATCACGAAAAGGTGACAGAACTTCGCGAAAAGGCAGATAGGATTATCCTCGAAATATGGAATGAGGTAGAAGGCTCATTCGGTATTGTTGATGATGATGATAAACGCGCCGTATGTATAGATTATGGTGTGGTTTATTTCTATAGGCCTCACGAGCGAAAGCCGGTGGTAAAGGATGCCTAAGTAATCTCTCTTTTTAATCTCGACAGATATATTGCATATAGCCCCATCGACACCACAACCAATGAAAATAGTGTGGAGAAAAGTTCGGGTGTTACTCCTTCCGTCGATAGCGGATCTTCCATCGTATCGCTTAGTTTAAGCTGATAATAGGCATAAGCGGCAAATGCAATAAAATTATTGGCAAAATGTGCTGCTATCGATAGCCATAAATTTCCTCCCAAATAGAAAAGATACCCAAGTATTACTCCTAGAATTACCCGTGGCAAGAATGTAACAAACTGAAAGTGAAGTGCACTGAACATTATGGCTGTAAGAATAATTGCTAAATCCATGTTTTTTGTTAGCCGGGCAGTTAATGGTTGCAGCATCCCCCTGAAGAGCCATTCTTCGCCAATAGCCGGCAGTATCGCCATTATAAATGCATTGATTATAAGGTCGGTAGGTTTTGTCCCCGCCAGGAACTGCCGTGTCATTTCAAGTGCGTCGCCCTCCTTCGTTTTCATCCACTCCCACATATTACTCATCGATTCGGGCAGGCTGAGGTTCATGTTAACATGCGTAGCCCAGCTAATAAGAGGTGTGCTGCTGGTGATTATCAAAACAGATAGAATTACGATAGGGAGAGTGGTGTTTTTTCGCTCTCCGAAGCAATATTTATAACTTCCGTTGTAGAAAATATAGGTGCCTATTATCGACGGAGCTATAAAAATACCAATACTTTGAACTATCTGAAGCACGCGCATAGTTGCTATACTTGTATAGTCGCTCCCCATTAGGTATAGAACTCCCATAGATATGATTGATGAAAATATGGCACATGCAGCCACTATGGTTAGCATCAGCACAATGGCTGAATTTCCTGAGGCACATCGTTTGATTAAATTGTACATCTTTACTTGTAATTCTGTTGTAACAATTATTTCTTTTGAATAATTAGCTTGTCATATATAAATAGTGCCACCACCGACGATAGTGCTATACCTGTGTAAAGCAACCATATTGATGATGGTTCATGATTATTCCATAGCATTGCTGTTATCGATTCATTGTTCATGCCAAGCATCTCTTCAGCTTTTTGCCATAACTCCGATTGTGAGAGGTTATTGCTGATTTCCACGCCTCGCTCGGCAAGCTCTTTTTTCAGCAGAAATAATTTACCGGCAGTGTGGTAGTAAATATCTCCCGAAAGCCATCCTGCAAGGTAATGAGCCACAGCTATAGGCAGGAATGATGTGCCCATGTAAAGCGCTTTTTGGTGGTTGGGAGCAATGCTTCCTATGTATTCGGTAAATTTGGGACTGCTGGCCATTTCACCCGTGCTGAAAATCAGAATTCCCAATATTATTATCAGTCCCGATGTGGATGAAAACATAACCGCAATACCTGCCGATAGAATAATAATTCCTATCATCATCGCATTTAGAGGTTTCATCTTCATCACCAATCCAGATATTAATACCTGTAGCAGTATGATGAAAAATGAGTCCATGCTGGTGATGGTAACAGCTGTGATTGTACCTTCGGCGGTTCCAATACTCTTGGCAAGCCATGGCCATACCGAGTGAATAATGTTATATACTGATGATGTATTCACCCAATCATCGATAAATATGGGCAGTGCATAGTAGAGTTGGTTAAATGCTGTCCAAAATGCAATCATTATCACCAGAAAGATAACATACCTCCAGTTGGATAGTGTTATTGCTATGTTTTTGAGTGACCGGCTAATGATGTTAAGTGTGTTTGTATCAACATCTTCGGTGCGCTCCGGCTCTTTGAACATGAAGAATACAAAAATATAGTTGATTGCTATGGTCGCCATAGAGATATAGAAAACGTAATCCCAGCTTTTCTGATAAACAGCTCCTGCAATGAACGGACCAATAAATCCTCCTACGTTTACCATCATATAGAAAAATCCGAATCCTATTGATGATGTCTCTGATGTGGTAGTTTTTGATATCATTGCCGATATTACAGGCTTAAATATGGCTCCTGCAATGGCAAGAACTATGAATGAGATATAAATTGCACCAAAACCGGAGAAGGTTCCTATCATCCAATAACCGGCAATATACATTGTAAACGATAAAATTAGCATTATTCGGTATCCTACGCGGTCGGCAATGGCACCTGTAAGCACCGGCAGCAGATACAGAAGCATTGAACCTGTGCCCATGATGGTTCCTTTTTGAGCTGCCGTAAATCCCAGTGCGCCAGTCTCTTTACTGCCTGTGAGGTAAAGTGCAAATGCCATGTAAAACCCGTACCATGCCCATCGTTCAAAGAGCTCTATGATGTTGGATGCCCAAAATGCTTTGGGTAGTTTTTTGATTGTAGATATAATATTACTCATCCCTATTAAAATATGCGACACAAGGTAGTAAAAAGATAGCGAAAAGTGGTTGTTTTAGGTGAAAAGAGTATTGAGAGTGGCTGTTGGCTATTAGCTATT
>CAZWOA010000041.1:0-7885 GCA_964635545.1 uncultured Marinilabiliaceae bacterium | reverse complement strand
TTGGCTGTTAGCTATTGGCTATTGGCTGTTGGCTAAAATCCACCAACAAAATAAAGAGAACTGCACTCTCTCAATTCTGCATATTCCTAAACTTAAACCTTAACCTAAACCTAACCCAGATGAATCCAAACGGAAAATGCTTTTTCGATTGTAGAATGCAGTTCTTAGTATTTACCCCTAAATCTGAATAGGTAAGTTACAACAAATTAAAATCAATGTAAATAGTAAAATGAAAAAAAGTTGATATTTCTCATAAAAAATATGAATTTATATTTTTATGTGGTTATTTGATGCTTAGGATATAGGCAAATAAAAAATCCCAAGTGCTATGCTTGGGATTCTGTAAAGTATGTAGGATTTGAGAAATTAAAATGGTTTGAAACCGATTATCTCTCTCACCTCTTTCAATGTTTTGGCGGCACTTTCGTGCGCTTTCTCGCGACCCATATTCACTACCTTGCGCATATATAGTTCATCGGCACGAATTGCCTCAATTTTTTCGCGTATAGGTGCTGTGAAATTGGTTATATCTTCAGCCAGTTGCTTTTTAAGGTCGCCATAGCGTATCTCACAGCTATTGTATTTATCTACAAAATATTGAACCGTGTCGGGTGTTGACACCACTTCGAGAAGGGTAATCAGGTTTTTAACCGGCTCCGACATTGGTGTGTTTGGCTCTGTTGGTCCCGCATCGGTTACGGCTCTCATCACTTTTTTCTTTATCTCGGCGGGAGTATCGATAAGGTAAATACCGTTTCCATCCGATTTGCCCATCTTGCCACTACCGTCGAGACCGGGAATTTTCACCAGTGCTTCACCGTAGTTAAACGAGTCGGGAATAGGGAAGAAATCTACATTATACATACGATTGAAGCGAGCAGCAAAATTCCTTGTCATCTCTAGGTTCTGCTCCTGATCTTTTCCTACGGGCACTTTTTTGGCTTTATGGATAATTATATCCGAAGCCATAAGTACGGGGTAGGTGAGTAGTCCTGCATTGATATTATCGGGCTGCTGGCGTGCTTTATCTTTAAAGGATGTGGTGCGCGACAACTCGCCAAGATATGCATTCATGTTGAGCAGAAGGGTGAGCTCGGCAACTTCGGGAAGGTCGCTTTGAATGTATATTGTAGCTTGCTCGGGGTCGAGACCGCATGCAAGGTATTCGGCCAATACCTGACGCACATTTTCGTGCAGGTTGGCAGGTGTGGGATGTGTGGTAAGTGAGTGATAATCAGCAATAAAAAAGTAGCAATTAAACTCCTGCTGCATCCTTAAGAAATTTTTTACGGCTCCAAAATAGTTGCCTAAATGTAGATTGCCTGTTGGCCTAATTCCACTTACTACAGTTTCCATATCTTGTTTTTTCATTTTTACATTTCACAGAATTGCAAAAATGCTTTTTTTTTGTTGATTTTCCTATTGAAAAATCCTATTTGTGGTAAATGAAAAAGTAATTAATTGATTGCAAAGCGAGAAATTAAGTTCAATGAGGACGAATCTTCAAGGTGACCCTTTAATCTATTGAGATAGTGCGAGTTATAAATATTGTAGCGTTTTATCAGGAAAAATTCTAAAAAATACACTACTTTGTATTGCATAGTACTAAAATATTTGTTTATATTTGCAATACATACTACCATGCTATGGAGTTATTGAACTAAAAATGAAAGAGTATGAACTTGGATAATGCGAAGGCGCAAATGCGCAAGGGTGTGTTGGAGTATTGCATTCTGCTTATTCTTCAGGCTGATGATGCTTATGCTTCCGACATAATAAACCGGCTAAAGGAGGCTGAAATGATTGTGGTGGAGGGGACGTTATACCCACTTCTAACGCGATTAAAAAATGCAGGACTGCTCAACTATCGTTGGGAGGAGTCGCAGCAGGGCCCACCTCGCAAGTACTATATGCTCACCGAAAAAGGTGCTGCATTTCTTGTTGAGCTCGATTTGTCGTGGAAAGACCTTGTTGATACGGTTGACAGGCTCCATCATCTGGTAAAAAAAGAGAGTAATTAACCCATATAATCTGAAAAAAATGAAAAGAACTGAGAATATAAACATTGGTGGCGTTCTGTTTTATGTTGATGAAGATGCATATCAGGAGCTTAAGGCTTATATGGGCAAGATTGAGCAGTGGTTTGCATCAAAAGACGACGGCAAGGATATCATCCAGGATATAGAGTTGCGGCTTTGTGAGCTTTTTACTGAGATGACTGGTGGTGGGCGACTTACCGTGTCGGTTGCCATGGTGCGCAAAGCCGTTGAGTCGGTAGGCCAGCCCGAGGAGTTTGATGCCGATTATAGTGAAAGTAGCACTAATGGACAGCATAAGCGAATCTATAGCCGACGCCTTTATCGCGATAAGATGAACTCGGTATTTGGCGGTGTTTGTGCCGGATTGGCTGCTTACTTCAATATAGATGTGCTATTGGTGCGTATTATATTTGTGGTGTTAGGATTTATGAGTCTGGGCACCATGTTGCTGATGTATGTTATTATGCTCATTGCGGTACCCAAAGCTATAACTCCCTCACAACGGCTGGAGATGAGTGGTGAGCCCATTAACTTTGCTAATATCGGCCGGCAGATGGATGAAGGCTTCAAAACCGTGAGCAATGAAGTGCGCGACATAAAAAACAGCAAGGATAATCGTAAGTGGTTGCATATAGCGATAGCAGTGGCAGCTGTGCTGTTAATACTACCTAAAGCAATTCATTGGGGGCATATTCCTCTGTTTTGGATAGGAGCAGGTATAGGAGGTTTTGCTCCCTTCTTTGCCAAATCAATGATTGGGCTAGGGCTTGTAGTGGGTGGATTGCTAATCAGAAATAAATGGCGTTTATGGCTGCTTATACCCGGAATATTGATGCTTATAGTGACTCTTCTGATGTGGATAGGCCATATTTTGTGTAGTACTTTAGGTATATTCTGCTAGTAAAAGTGAAGTAATAATGAACTTTCATAATCCGATATAGAGATGAAAAAAACGATAGTTGTAAATCTTGGTGGAGCTCCTTTTCAAATTGAGGATGATGCATACGAGAAACTAAAAAGTTATCTTGAGCAAATATCTGCCAATCTGGGCAATAATGCTGAAGCAAAGGAGGTTGTGGCCGATATTGAATCGCGTATTGCAGAGCTGCTAAGGCTTGAAAATATAGATAACATGGTCATCACTTCAGAAAGGGTTTCTCAAGTGATTGAGATAATGGGAAATCCCGAACAGTTTGTTGGTGATGGTGCCGATGGCGAGCCGGCTCAAAAGGAGGCAACCAATATTAATAAGCGACTCTACCGTCACAGATATCATAAAATAATCGGCGGTGTTTGTGGCGGCCTTGCAACCTATTTTAATGTAGATGTGGCTTTGGTGCGAATCCTTTTCATATTACTCTTTTTCCTTCCGATGGGTAAGTATTTGGCAATACTATATATTATAATGTGGATAGCAGTACCCAAAGCCTCGTTAATGGAGCATATGATGATGCTGAAGCAGCAGCGAGGCGGTATGCGAAATGATTATGTGCGCTATTCCACACCTAATTACGAAGGATACAAACCCCGACAAAATGGAGTTGTGACCGTAATAGTGGCTGTTTTAGGTTTTTTGGTTTTCTTTACCGGTGTAATGGGGAGTCTGGCGATAGGCATAGGCACAGCGACTGTGCTTGGCAGTATTAGTGCCAATGTTTATGGTGTTGCAGTTAGTGAATGGGTTAAAGTCCTTGCGCCCGAAGGTGTAGGCGTTATGTTTTGGCCCGCAATAATAACTATTTTACTATTGCCGTTTCTATTTCTGATGTATGCCGGAATCAGGATGATGGTGAAATTTAAGTCATATATGGTTTTGGTATTTGGCATTACTATCATTCTTTTTATTTTGGCTGCTTCGGTAGTGGCGTTTGATGCTGTGAGAGTGGGATACGGGTTTAACGAAAAATCGACCAAAAGTATTGAGTTGAATTTAGAGCAACCATCTGTTAATAAACTTGTTATATCTCGCAAGGTAAGAGGCGATAATTATTATACATTGAATGGAGATTTTGACGGCTCTTATAAACTGATGATTGACAGTGTGGCAAAGAGTTTGAGAATCGCTAATATGCCCGAGATAAAAGTTGAGCACGGCGACTCACTCTCCTGCACTATAACATCCTGCTCGAGGGGGCGCGACATTACCGAAGCGGTGAAATACAGGCAGTTGATACGTTTCTCGGTAGTGCAAAAAGATACTATTCTTTATATTGATGATTTGGTTTATATCGATAAAAATATACCATTCAGGATGCAGAATGTAAAGATGAAACTTGTGGTGCCTCATGGCGTGGAAGTTGAGGTGGAACCTGAAATAAGACATTTGGTTGATTTTTAATTCATAATATTATGAGAGCTTTATTATTGTTTATATCCATTATTTCTGCCACTTTGCTTCAGGCGCAATCGAAGCAGTATGACGAACTTGCTGCTATGATGAAACGCGATTACGGTGCAACTACCATGAGCGTGGGGCGTGAACTGCTATCATTTGTGGAGATGGCCATTGGTGATGATGAGAGCAAGCAGCTTGCAGGCGACCTCGCCGAAGTTAGGTTGATACTCGTATCGTCATTGAAAAGTGGAGTTGATAATTTTGTATCTGATGCAGTTACGCATTTTCCTAAAGGCGATTTTACCGAGATGAAAGAGGATGAAAAGGGGAATCCTATTGGCGATGACGGCTTCAGAATGTTTGTGCTAAGGCGGGGACTGAAAATTAAGGAGTGCCATCTTATAACAGGCGGTGGATCCGGCGGTGCCATTGTTTCATTCTTCGGCGATTTTCATATTAAAGATTTGATGAAACTGAAGGATAGAGCCGAAAAGATGAAGTAAAAATTTAGAGAGGTCTATAAAACATGAATTCACGTTTTATGACCTCTCTTCTATAATTTCAGATTAAATATTTCTTATTTTTTTCTCCCAGTTCCAGGCCGAAAGCAGTGTTTCATCGAGGCTCTTCTCAGCCTTCCAGCCCAATTCTGTATTGGCAAGTGTAGTATCGGCCCATATCTTCTCGATATCTCCTGCACGGCGGGCTACCAGCTTGTAGTTGAGGTTTACGCCGGTAACTTTTATAAACGATTTTACAAGCTCCATCACCGAGTATCCGTTGCCCGTTCCCACGTTAAAGAACTCATAATTATTTTTCTGCTTGTTGTTAAGCAAGCGGCTGATTGCCACCACGTGTGCTTTCGACAGATCCACCACGTTTATATAATCCCTTATGGCAGTACCATCAGGAGTATCGTAATCATCTCCAAAAATACTTAATTGCTCGCGAAGACCTGCAGCCGTTTGAGTGATGAAAGGCACCAGATTATTGGGCACACCCACGGGTAACTCACCTATAAGTGCACTTGGGTGGGCACCTATTGGGTTGAAGTAGCGTAGTGCAATTCCGTTGATATTCTTGTTGGTAAAGCAGAAATCGCGAATAATATCCTCGCATATTGCTTTTGTGTTTCCATATGGCGATTCAGCCGGGAGTCGTGGAGTTTGCTCGGTTACGGGCAACTTGTCGGGCTGGCCATACACGGTGCATGATGATGAGAATACTATGTTGGGAACATTGTAGGTTTTCATTCCCTCAAGAATGTTCATCAATGAGTTGATGTTGTTCCGGTAATATTCCAAGGGTTTTTGAACCGATTCGCCCACCGCTTTGAAAGCCGCAAAGTGGATGATAGCTTTCAAATTGGGATGTGATTTAAAAAACTGAAGAGTTTTCTCTCTGTCGGCCAGATCGAATATATGCAATTCCGGTTTTGTACCAGTTATTTCAGCTATCTGATCGGCTACTTTAGCTTCTGAGTTTGAGAGGTCATCAACAATAACCACTTCATAACCTGCATTTTGAAGCTCTACTACGGTGTGCGATCCAATATAACCGGTTCCGCCGGTTACCAGTATCTGTTTACTCATTTTTGAAATATTTTGAATAGTTATTTTAACGGTGGTGTTAGGTGCTATAAAGATATATATAATATGATACTGATTTAATAGAATATCAAAAAAAGATTTTTCACCTTTATTCACATTTCATAAAATATACATTAATTTAATTCTATAAACAAATTATAGAAGTTATTTGTTAGTAATAGGTGCGCATAAAACGGTGAAAGTTAAGGTGTAATAAATATTTATACCTGTTTTTAAACTTTTTTAATCTCACTAAATTGATTTATGTTGAAAAAATATACATTAAAAATTCAAATAAGTAATACATAACCCTTGCATGTTTGTTAAACTTGTTTTACTTTTACCTCGAAAAATTAATATAAATTCACAAACGTAGCCTTAATTCATTAACTTTTAAAATGAAGACTTATGAGAAAAGAATTAGTCTTATTTTTTCTTCTGTTTGTCTCTGCTGTAGCATTTGCACAGAAGCAGACAGTTACGGGAACTGTGACAGACGTTACGAAAGAACCCATGATTGGAGCTACCATTATAGAGGTTGGCAATCCATCTAATGGTACAATTGCCGACATCAATGGTCATTTCTCTCTCTCAATTGAGCAAGGTGGTTCAGTTGAGGTATCTTTCATTGGATTTGTAGTTCAGAAATTGGTGGGTACTTCCACTCCTATGATGGTAGTGCTTAAAGAAGATGCCGCCATGCTCGATGATGTTGTTGTTACAGGTTATACCGGCACACAGATACGATCGAGAAGTACCAACTCAATTGCAAAAGTTGATAGCAAGAAGCTGGAATCAGGAGTGTATTCCAACCCAGCCCAAGCCCTATCGGGTGCTGTTTCAGGTTTAAGGGTTATTCAGAGTTCCGGAAATCCGGGTGCCACTCCAACAATTATTCTTCGAGGAGGAACGAATTTAGATGGTTCCGGTTCGCCTCTTGTTATTGTTGACGGACAGGTGCGGAGCAGCCTTAGCGATATCAACCCCGAAGATATTGCCGATATGCAGGTGATGAAGGATGCCGGAGCAACTGCTATTTATGGCGCACGTGCCAATAATGGTGTTATACTTATTACAACTAAAAGAGGAAAGAGTGGCAAAAGTGAAATCAACTTTAAGGGTAAAGTGGGTGTTAACTACCTAAATAACCCATATGATTTTGTGGATGCACGAACCTATCTTACATGGATGCGTCAGGCTTATGTGAAGTCGGCCACCATGTGGTATAAAGAGGATGGAACGGCTGTTGGTTATTCAAATCTTACCGGACTTACCGGTGCTCAGCCCTACGGAACAGGCAATGCCTATTTTGCTGCTGATGGAGTGACTCCTCTTGTTAACACATCCAACTCTATATGGAGCACGATGTATCTCAACGATCAAAATAAGTTCTTACTTAATCAGGGTTGGCAGCAAATGAAGGATCCTATTTATGATTTTATGAAAAGTAGAGATCCTAATGCAGGTGAATATCTGATATTTAAAAATACTGATACTTCCAAATACAACTTTAACAACCCGTCTTATTCACAGGATTATAACCTGAATATGTCGGGAGGAAACGAAAAGGGTAGCTACTATGCAGGCTTGGGCTTTAACAATTCTGAGGGTTTACCGATATCTTCATATTACAAGCGTTATTCATTCGTATTTAATGGTGATTATAAGGTAAAAGATTGGCTTACAGCTATCTCAAGTTTCAACTTTGGACGTGCCAACTGGAAGTCGATGCCCGGATCGCAAACAAGCGAAGCCAACTATTTTAGCCGTATTCTGTCGGTGCCAGCAACCATTCGATACACAAACGAGGATGGCACTGCAAGATTGGGAAATAACTCGGGTGATGGAAACCAGAGTTTTCAGGAAGATAAATTCTATCGTTTTAACCAAACTGATAAGTTTACTTTCAACCAGGCATTTAA
>CAZWOA010000040.1:0-27422 GCA_964635545.1 uncultured Marinilabiliaceae bacterium | reverse complement strand
CCGCAAGCACATTGTACCTGTTACTCAACGATGACAAGAAATAGCTGTACTGCCCAAAACCACTGCCTGCATCCATTATCGTTGAGTCGGGCGCGGCAATGCGGTGCCATTTTTTCAGATCTTTGCGTATATGCCATGAGCGAAGCAGCAATAAATCGAGCAACTTATAGAACAGTACCCGTAGCGATGGCGTTGAGTTAAATACCTTGCCAAGCGATTTTTTAATAGGATCGTACTGCATCTATCACTCCTTTAGCAGTCGGTCAATATTCTCAAGATAGTCGAGGCTGTCATCCAGGAAGAACTCAGGCTCCGGAATGATGCGCAACTGTTTTCCCACCCGTTGTCCCAGCGTGTATCTTACCCTCGAGATATTCTCTCTTAAGCTTTTGAGCACCTCTTGACTACGCTCAGTGGGGAATATGCTTAAGTGATATCTTATCAGACTCAAATCGGGTGTTACCCTTGCCATAGTAACTGTAACCAAGCTGTTAAGGGTTAGTTCACGGAGGTCGCGCTGCAATATCTCACTCATCTCCTTTTGCAATAGTCGCGATATTTTCTTCTGTCTTGTACTTTCCATCATCAATAATGTTTAAGAATACAAAAGTAAGTAATAATTGCCACTTTCCCGGCATTCAAACATATTTGGCAAATTGATATCCCAAATTTACTGTTTTGAATTTCCCGGGCGGTCCACATCATACCCTTTAAGCACTGCAATATGGTAGCTTATAAGTTGAAGCGGCACCACGGTTAGTAGTGGCTCAAGCGACTCATGGCATCCCGGCACTTCTATTATATGGTCGGCAATGCGGCGTATAATCTCATCTCCCTGGGTAACTATGGCTATCACTTTTGCATTACGAGCCTTAACCTCCTGGATATTATTAATAATTTTTTCGTACGACTTATCTTTTGTTGCTATCACAAACACAGGCATATTCTCATCAATAAGGGCTATGGGGCCGTGTTTTATTTCGGCAGCCGGATACCCTTCGGCATGAATTTTAGATACCTCTTTAAGTTTAAGGGCACCTTCCAAAGCTACCGGGAATAGATTGCCCCTACCAAGATATAGTGCATTCACCGAATCTTTATACAGTTCGGCAATATTTTTTATGTTGTTCTCCTCACCATTAATTATCTCCTTAATTCTCTCAGGAGTTTTTATCAGGTCGTCAATTATTTCGTAGTACTCATCATCGCTAAGCACATTACGTTTCTTGCCTGTCATCAACGACATCATTGCCAGCACAGTAACCTGCGATGTAAATGCTTTTGTTGATGCTGCACCAATCTCCGGACCTGCGTGGGTGTAAACTCCGGCATCTGTTTCGCGTGGTATGGATGTGCCCGGCGTGTTGCATATGCCTATGATGAGTGCTCCCTGTTCGCGCGCCAATTTAATGGCAGCCAGTGTATCGGCAGTTTCACCACTTTGAGATATGGCAATCACCACATCACCTTTATTTATTATTGGGTTACGGTATCTGAATTCTGATGCGTACTCCACTTCAACCGGTATGCGTGCAAACTCTTCGAAAAGGTATTCGCCTACCAATGCGGCGTGCCATGAAGTACCACAAGCCACAATTATAAGTCGGCGTGCAGCAGCAAGTTGAGGCATCACGTCGGCTATGCCGCCAAGGAATATTTTAGACCTGTCGAGTGCTATTCTACCTCGGAATGTGTCGCTTATGGATAGTGGTTGCTCATGAATCTCTTTGAGCATAAAGTGTGGATATCCTCCCTTGTCGAATTTCTCGATGCCGGGCTCTATCTTCACTATGTTGGGTGTTTTTGAGTCGTTGTATAGGTTCTTGAGTTGTATCTCATCACGGCTCACCACCGCCACCTCTTCATCTTTCAATATCACCATCCTATCGGTATATTCTACTATCGGATTGGTGTCGGATGCTATAAAATACTCCTGACTGCCAATTCCTATCACCATTGGACTACCGTTGCGGGCCACAATAAGTTTATCTGGCTCGTTGGTGCACATTACTATTATGCCGTATGCACCTGCTACTTTGGTAAGTGCAAGTCTTACAGCCATTTCGGCCTCTACTTCATTTTCTAAATAGATATTTTCGATGAGGTTGGCAAGCACTTCAGTATCGGTGTCGCTGTTGAATGTGTAACCACGATTGGTAAGCTCCTTTTTTAAATGGGCGTAGTTTTCAATTATACCGTTATGCACAATTGCAATCTTGCCGTTCATCGACAGTTGTGGGTGCGCATTGGTATCACTTGGCGCGCCGTGTGTTGCCCAGCGTGTATGCCCCATACCGGCAGTACCCGATATTGGTTGGCCTGCAGTTTGTTGTTCAAGGTCTTTGATGCGACCTTTGCATTTGTATATATGAAGGCTGTGGTTGAGCAGTGCTAATCCTGCCGAGTCGTATCCACGATACTCAAGACGCTGAAGCCCTTTAATAAGGATGTTGTAAGCGGTGCGTCCTCCTATGTAGCCAATAATTCCACACATATGTTTAGGTTATTGATAATGATGTAAATATACTTTAATTGTCAACCGGTTGTTCCACTTTTTTTATGAACTGCCTTATCCAGTTGATTCGTTGCTCAAAATGGCGTCGGCACTGCTTGATGGCACTATTATCCTCGGCATTACCTTTTATAATAGTGAAATCGGCAATGTGGTCTTCTGTTTCTCCATCCATGCCATAGCCTATGCTAAGGGTGTGGGAGTACTCTTTCATGGCATCTTTAAGCAGCATAGTCATTGATTCTTCTTGTATTGCAAGCCACTCTTTGGCCAATTCGCTAAGGTTTGATATTGCATTTTGAGGATTGATTCCATATCTGTTTTTCAGAATATGTATTGCCCAGCTCTGTTTGTCGTTGTTATACTCATCGAATATTGCAGTAAGCTCATCTTCCACTTCGGTTATTGAGTGAAATTGGTCACGTTCGATACGGGAAATCAGTTTGGATATGCGCCATTGGGGAGCTATCATACCGCCTATATCCGACCATTCATTTTTATATTCGGATGGTTTCCACTCTTTATCGGTTGGATTTTCAATGTAAAGGAATAACTGTTCATACAGAAAATCATTTACAGCCTTGGCATATGTAGCTATGTATTGAGGTATGCGTTCGCTATGAATTTTACAGCCGTTATAATCTATCATTCCCTGCTTTATATCCTGAGCCGACAGATAGTCGATGGCATCAATCATCTGGGTTACGGTAACCGGATTGAGAGGTGCCACTTCCAGCCTGTCGAGTCGTCCTTCGATGGGGCGGTTATCGCGTTGAAACCACTTTTTCTCATCTCGGAACATGCCTATCGTCTTCATATTCTGGCCTATGAGAAGGTAACTCTCTTTTTCTTTTTCAACCAGATATGAGAATGGAAACATTGATGTATCGGGGTGATGGCGATGGCTGCCTGCTATCATGGTGAAGGCTCCTACGTGAGCCGGCTCAAGTATATAGCAGTTGGATGCAGTTTTGACCCCTCGTTCAAGTATTGCCTGGTGTGTTGGGCCGAGCTTATAGTGGTGGTTACTCTGGTTGGTGCCGCTACCCGCGTTGAAAAAAGAGTATGCAGAGGCAATCAAAAGTGATGTTTTATGGTGACTCACGGTGAATGGGCCTGCCATGATGGATAATCCTTCGCCGTTAAGTAGTTCGCTATTGGCAAATATAAGGCTGTTCTCGGCCGAGAAGTGGTGGCTTATGTGACATGCCTGACCTACGAAACATCGTTTTATGTGTGCACCGTTACTAACTTTGCTGCCTGCTCCTATGATGAAATGCTTTGCAATCACCCCGGGGCCTATGCGGGTTGGGAACTGTTGCGATGAGTTTATGGTGCCGTTAAATAATTTTGTAGCCTCGGATAGAGAAGCGTGTGAGTCGATATGCACATTTTCTATACTTTGGCAGTTGGTTATTTTCACCCTCATGCCGATGCGTCCATATTTTGCAATTTTATGCTGGGTATAGAGATTGATTAATGCAGTAAGCCGCTCAATTAATCGTGGTTTATATCGGTAGTGGGTTAGTATATGTGCCATATTTGACGACATGGTGTCGTAGATTGGCAGCTCGCGTCCGCCCGATTCGTTAACGGCACTTATCATTGTACCCTGGCCGTATGTGGTCTTCTCGGTGGCCACTATCATTCCGCAGTTGTGTATTATGGTGCGGTGCCCGATTTGGTAATTGGCAATATAACCCTGTATGTTTTTTATGTAACAGTTGTTACCAATGATGCTTTGATGGATAACAGCATTGTAGATGCCGGCTCTCACGGGCATATTTCCGGTTAGCTGTATTGTTTCGTCGTAAACTCCCAGATGCACCTCCCCCGAGAAGGTTGTGTTGTGTATGTTTGCAGTCGTAAATCGCTCGGCTACAAATATTTGTGCCCACGCATTGCAGTGGCATCCCTGGCGCTCCAACTCTCTTATCTCATCTGTAGATAGTAATCTCTCCTCCATAGATGTTGGCATTAAAATGTTTGTATAGGGTATTGGCTTTTCATACAAAACCTTTACAAGAAGTAAAGGTAATTTTTAGTTTCGATTTAATAAAAAAATAGCCGCACTTTCGGTACAGCTATTTTGTATGATAATCTTTAAAAATAATCATTTAGTGGAACTTTACATATTTAATGTCCAGTTTCAGCCTCTTCTCATCGTTGATTGTGGCTGTACTTCCATTAAGAACTACTCGTTGGTAGTTAGATTTCATATCAGTGGGAACAAGATAAAATTCGTTCTCAAATATTTTGTCATCATTGGTGAGTACGCTCTCCAGAAAACCTCTTGCAAATCTGAAATGATAAGTAAGATTGGTGTAGTTGATGACGCCTCCAATAAATGCCTGCTCATAAGTGCCGCTGGTAGTAAGGAATTTAGGTACAACCAAATTGCCCGTTTTACTATCTATCTGTTTTACTTGCAATGTAGTAGGAAGTGTGTATTCCTTGACTTTGGATAGGGCGGTATCTATATGGAATATCAGGTCGATGGTGCTGATACCCATTTTGAAATTCTCGTTGTTAACCGAGTCTTTCCAGTTATAAATATCATCTGATAACTTAAAAGTAGCCATGCTTCCTGCCAAACTCTGAATGTAAAGATGCTGAGTATCATTGTTATCCACATCTATCTCTTCACTATCATTGGTAAATCTATTGGCTCTCACCGATTCGTAGTTGAAATAGAACGAGAAGTCATATTTTAGAGTATCTACTATATTTCCATACTTATCTTTTCTTTCGTATGAGTAGTAAAGCTTCATGTAGCTTTTTTTGTCCATCAGGCCAAATCTCATTAACGATCCTTTTGATGATGGGTCTTCAAGCTCGGAGGTGATATATATACCATTGAATGCCTCTTTGAATGCCTCTCTGCTGGAAAGTGACTCTTTTGGCATTTCGAAGATTTTTTTTGCTGTTTCGTCATTTAGCTTAAATGCCCACTGAAGTTCCCGGTCCTTGATATTCCATATTGAGTCGGCACGTGAAGTGGTGTCGCTTAAAAATATATTTTTGGCGTTAAGCACCCCTTGTGCTATGGGCTCGGCCGGGTTATAGTAGCCCGAAATATCAAAATCGGAGAAGTAATTCTCGTATGTGCTTAGTGGCTGCTCCAGTTGATATATGTTCACTTTATGCTTAGCTAAAGTATCGCCAATAACCCAATCTTTTTTGAAGTTGAGGAATATCATTGCCGAGTCAACCATGAAGCCGTCATAACGGTTGAATTGTCCGTTGGGCACACTGCCGCCTATGGTGAGTTCTCCGAAGAAGTCAGACTTTAGATTTCCAAATTCAGAGTCGTTCATATGTCCTATAAGGGCGTATGCAACATCATCAGATTGAATTTTGTCCATTTTTTTGTTCTGGCTGCTTATGGGCATCGAGTTATAGGTATAAACACCAACAATCTCCTCTTGTGGTAGAATGTTTCCGCCTATGTTTGAACCTTCGTCATCGCATGAAGCCAGTAGTGTTACGGCTCCGATTAAAAGAAATGCCAGGTGCCCGATTCCTTTTTTTAAGCTCCCTGATTTGGTTGTCTGTTGATCCATTAGTGTATAACGGTGCTTAATTTATTAAATTGTCGTAGAACTCGTTGTATGCATCAATATAACTTTCGTCGTCCTGATACTCGAGCAAAGGTTTTTTACTCTGTTTTATATATTCCATTATCTCTGGGTTTATATCCTTGCTTCCTTGAATAATTCCGTCGGATAGTGAAATGGCCATCTTGGTAAAGTTAATGTAATTAGCAGGATTAAGCATGTTCATGTCGGTTTTTTTCATGCCGTCGATAACTGCTTTATCCTTGGTTTTTTTATCCCATTCGGATGTAAACTGGTCATCATAAACCGAATACACAACTTTGGTGTTTGCAAAATGGGGATCTTCATTCATCGCTTTTTTTATGTATAGCGGAATGAAACCTGTGAACCATCCCTGGCAGTGGATAATATCGGGTGCCCATCTCAGTTTTTTTGTTGTTTCCAATACGCCGCGGGCAAAAAATATTGCTCTCTCGTCGTTATCCTCAAACTCTACATTGTCATCATCGGCAATGGTGTGTTTGCGTTGGAAGAAGTCTTCATTATCAATGAAATATACCTGCATGCGAGCTGCCGATATACTTGCAACTTTTATTATAAGTGGATGGTCGGTATCATCTATAATAAGGTTCATCCCTGAAAGGCGAATTACCTCATGGAGTTGGTTGCGACGTTCGTTAACGCTACCATAGCGCGGCATGAACGTTCTTATCTCTTTACCTCTTTCCTGAATTCCTTGAGGAAGATGTCTGCCAATATTTGCAATTTCCGACTCCGGCAGGTAAGGTGTAATTTCCTGGGAGACAAATAGTATTCTGGTTTTTTCCATGTGTCCTTTACATCAATTAGCGAATACAAAGGTACTAAAAAATATGGCTCTCTGCAAAACTTAATAAAATTAATGATTGAGTATGTGTATGTTTCAAAAAAAAGAGCCCGAATATATTCGGGCTCTTTTTTGATGGTTATCTGTTGGGTGTGTTCCATTTACGGGTTGTGGAGCAGTTTATTTCCACTGTTTTATCTCCAATCTGTATGTTGAATCCACCTTTTTCCAATATCCATTTGCCATCGTAACCCACAAAGGCCAGATCCTCACCTTTAATTTTTAGTGTTACGGTTTTAGTTTCGCCCGGCTGAAGCTCTATTTTATCAAAGGCTCTTAATCTTCTCACGTCGGGCGTGAGTGATGCCACTAGGTCGCTACTGAATAGCAATATGCTCTCTTTACCCAGTGTGTTTCCTGTGTTTTTTATATCTACAGTAAATTCCAATTCATCCTCGGCGGTGAATTCAGTTTTATTTACACTCAAATTGCTGTACTCAAAGGTTGTGTAGCTTAGGCCATAACCAAAGGGCCACTGAACCGACACCTGCGAGTCGTAGTTATAGGCTCCTTCCATCTGTTTGCCAATGTGTTCACTTGGTTTATAATCGTATGTTATCAGTGAGTTTATCTCCTTTGGATATGTGAATGGCATCTTTCCGCTGAAGTTAACTTCTCCTGTCATAAGGTTTGCAAGTGCATCACCACCATAGTTGCCGGGTAGCATTATGTTGATAACTGCTTTTGCAAGTAGTTCTATATCAGCAATGATACGTGGCCTTCCTTGGTTGAGTACCAGTATAATTGGTTTTCCCGTTTTGGCCAGCTCTTTGATAAGGTTTCGTTGATTTTCGGTTTGTGTTAAATCGGTTAAGTTTCCGGGTGTTTCGCAGTATGAGTTTTCACCTATCACTGCCACTATATAATCAGCACCGGCAGCTGCTGCAACTGCTTTCTCTATCTCCGGATTACTCTCTTCATACCATTGTCCACTTGGTTTATATGTAACTCCTGGCTCGTAAATAATATTCTCTTTGCCATATTTATTCACAAATGCTTCGAGAATAGTGTTGTAATCTGTAGCATACTCGTCAGCTTTGTCGCCTTGCCAAGAGTAGCTCCAGCCTCCATTTAGGGTACGCATTGAGTTGGCATTGGGGCCGGTAATAAGAATTTTTTTCCCTTTAGTTATCGGCAGTATGTTTTCATTGTTCTTCAGCAATACAAGAGACTCTTCGGCTGCCTTAAGAGCTACTGCTGCATGCTCTTGACTGCCAAACAGTGGATAGTCTTTAACGTTATAGAATGGTTTTTCAAACAGGTTGAGTCTATATTTTAACCGTAATACCCTGCGCACTGCATCATCTATGCGGCTCATTGGCACCTCTCCTTCCTGAACCAACTCTTTAAGTAGTATTGCAAAATTTACGTCGTAGGGATCCATCGACATATCTATGCCTGCATTAATTGCCAGTTTGATAGCCTCTTTTTTATCTTTTGCGATGCGGTCGCGTGTATAGAGATTGTTGATGTCGGCCCAGTCGGTAACTATCATTCCATCCCAATTCAAATCCTCTTTCAACCATGTGGTAAGAAGTTCGTAGTTGGCATGAAACGGCAAGCCGTTGTTAATTCCCGAATTGACCATTATTGATAGCGCACCCGCCTTTACCATTTCCAGGAAAGGAGCAAAGTGTTTCTCCCGCATATCCTGTTCTGTGATTGACGATGGGGTGCGATCCTTGCCCGATACCGGTACGCCATAGCCCATGTAGTGCTTCATACAAGCTGCTATGTGGTTAATGCCTATGTTATTGGGGTCTGCTCCTTGAAAACCGATTACCGACTCTCGGCCCATCTCTGCATTAATATAAGCATCCTCACCATAGCTCTCCCACATACGCGACCAGCGTGGGTCTCGTCCTAAATCGGTTACGGGTGCGTAGGTCCATGGTATGCTGCCGGCTTTTGTTTCGTAGGCCGATATACGTGCACCTTCTCTGGTAAGTTCACGATTGAAGGCTGCAGCCATATTTATGCTTTGTGGGAAAAAAGTACCGCCAAGTGTATAAGTGGTGCCATGTATTTGATCAACGCCATAGATGCAAGGTATGCCTATCTCTTTCATAGATACCTCTTGGATACGCTTTATTATCTCTTGCCATTTTTCCGGTGTTTGGGCTACTCCGTTGGGTACGTTAAGGATTGAGCCTACCTTGTATTGTCCAATTACTGTTTTCAGCTTCTCTTCATCGAGATGGAAACCTTTTGCTTGCTCAATATCGTTAATACGGCTATAAATCTTTAGCATATCCTCCCTAGATGGTAACTCTTTGCCTACTTTGAACTCTTTGTCTAGCTTGTAGTTACGTAATATTCTCTTTAGGTCGGTAGGTGTGATTGTCTCTAACGATTGGCCTTCAAAAGGATTAGTGCGTTTCTGAAGTACGTCGATCGTCAGTTCGGTCATTTGCCCCACTTTTTCGTCGAGTGTCATTTTTCTCAGTAAGGCTTCTATTTTTTCTTCAATCTTTTTGTCCTGCTGTATAGCAGGCTTCACAGTATTGTGCTGTGCATTGGTGCCCAGTATTGCCAATGTTAAGGCAATTAATAGTGTTAATTTTCTCATTTCTATATTATGTAAATGGTTTTTTACTGTAAAAAGTGTAACTATATAGCAAAGTTAAGCCCCAAACTTTCACGAAAATTGAAATATTGGGTTAAGGTTGTGGGGTTAGTTATCGAAGATACAATAATAGTTTCGTAGATGGATGATTTTTCGATGTTTTTCAGCAAAAAAACTTCCTCTCTACTTTTATTTATTATTACCTTTGCCAAGTTTTTTAAAATGTATGGCGATAGTAAATGGTTTTTGGACTGCTATTTGCTATATTTTTATTGTGTTTCGTTTATATCTGAAATGGAAATATTCAATACAGTCAGTGATTTGACTAACTATGTGGAGTCGGTGAAGAGCCGGAATCTCACAATCGGCTTCGTGCCCACAATGGGCGCGCTACATGCCGGACACCTATCGCTGGTGAAAGAGGCTGGCAACCGGTGCGATGTGGTTATTGTTAGCGTATTTGTAAATCCTACGCAGTTCAATAACCCTGATGACCTGAAAAGCTATCCCCGCACACTCGAAAATGATGCAAAACTGCTTAGTAACACCGCTTGCAGTGCTCTGTTTGCGCCCTCAGTAGCCGAGGTGTATCCCGAAAAAGACACACGTGTATTCGACTTCGGAAATCTTGACAAAGTGATGGAAGGCAAGCACCGTCCGGGTCACTTCAATGGTGTGGCGCAAGTGGTGAGCCGGTTATTCAGCATCGTTAATCCTGATAAGGCATTTTTTGGTGCTAAAGATTTTCAACAATTGGCGATCATCAGAAGAATGACAAGAGATATGATGAGTGGCATAGAAATTGTTGGATGTCCTATAGTGAGGGAGAGTGACGGATTGGCATTAAGCTCAAGAAATACACTGCTTACCCCCGAAATGAGAAAAAAAGTACCTGTTATTGCAGCTACTTTGTTTGAATCTGTTAACTTAGCGGCGCAAAAAAGTGTGGACGACCTGAAAAATTATGTGATTGAACAAATTAACATGGTTGACGGTTTAGAGGTAGAGTACTTTGAAATTGTTGACAGCAATACGTTACAGCCTGTCAATAACTGGGATGAGACCGGCGAAATAACCGGGTGTATCACTGTTTATGCAGGGGATGTTAGATTAATAGATAACGTGACATATAAATCGTAACGCGTCATGATGATTCATGTAGTAAAATCAAAATTACACAACGTTTCGGTAACTGAAGCCGATTTGAATTATGTTGGAAGCATAACCATTGATGAAGATTTAATGGATGCTGCCAATATTATTGAGAACGAAAAAGTTCAGGTGGTTAATAACAATAATGGCGAGCGCTTCGAGACCTATGTTATTAGGGGCGAGCGTAAATCAGGCGTTATATGCCTCAATGGTGCTGCAGCACGCAAAGTAGCTGTGGGCGATGTTGTTATCATAATTGCATACGCTATGATGGAGATGGAAGAGGCCAAGAAATTCAAGCCTTCATTCGTATTTCCCGATACATTGACCAATCAGCTTGTATAGCATCTGAAAAATGATATTGAATGATAGAGCCTCGGAGTAATCCGGGGTTTTTTTGTTATTTTTGATGATTGATTTTAAATAAACATCGATATGGCTAAGACTAAGAGTGTGTTCGTGTGTCAGAATTGCGGTTCGGAATCGCCCAAATGGATAGGTAAATGTTATGGTTGTGGCGAATGGAATACCTTTGTTGAGGAGGTGGCAATGACGGGTAAAGCCTCTTCGTCGCACTCGCTTGTGGCTGGGCGTAACTCGGCTCCTTCGAAGCCGGTAGCCCTTACCGATGTTGAAATTGCTGATGTGCCTCGCAGCACCACCGGAAATGGGGAGCTTGACAGGGTGCTGGGTGGTGGCGTAGTTCCAGGGGCTCTTATTCTTATAGGCGGTGAACCCGGCATAGGTAAATCAACGCTGGTGTTGCAGATGGCGGTTAACCTGCCGGGTAAAAAGGTGTTGTATGTGTCGGGTGAGGAGAGTGTGCAACAGATAAAACTAAGAGCCGAACGTATAGTTGGTGAAAATAAGGATAACTGCTTGCTGGTGAGTGAGGTGGCTCTTGAGCGTATATTGGTGCATATCGAAAATACAACTCCTGATATAGTTATTATTGACTCTATTCAAACCCTTGAGACAGAGCGTGTAGAGTCGGCACCGGGCAGTGTGTCGCAAATAAGGGAGAGCACAGCCATTATTATGCGTGCTGCCAAAGAGCGCAACTTGCCGGTACTTCTGATAGGTCATATAAATAAGGAGGGTAACCTGGCCGGTCCTAAGGTGCTGGAGCACATGGTGGATGTGGTGCTTCAGTTTGAGGGCGACCGCAACCACATGTACCGTATTTTGCGATCGGTAAAAAACAGGTTTGGTTCTACCCACGAGATAGGAATTTTTGAGATGCAGCATAACGGCTTACGGGAGGTTTCCAACCCGTCGGAGCTGCTGCTTGCCAACCATAACGAGCCTCTTAGCGGGGTGTCGATAGCTGCAGCTATTGAGGGTATGCGGCCTTTCCTTATTGAGGTTCAGGCGCTTGTGAGTACTGCAGCCTATGCTACACCACAGCGGTCGTCCACCGGTTTCGACCTTCGAAGGCTTAATATGTTGCTTGCCGTGCTTGAGAAACGTGCCGGCTTTAAGCTTGCATCTAAAGATGTGTTTCTAAATATTGCAGGAGGCTTGAAGGTTAACGACCCTGCCATCGACCTTGCGGTGGTGTGCTCAGTGCTGTCATCCAATATGGATTTGGCGTTGAGCACCGATATATGCCTTGCCGGTGAGGTGGGTCTATCGGGTGAGATACGTCCTGTGACCCGCATTGAGCAACGAGTTAGTGAGGCTGCCAAGTTGGGCTTCAAATCAATTATTGTTCCCCGGTACACCAAAGGGCTCGATTTATCGAAGTTTGATATCACCGTTCATCAGGTGTCAAAAGTAGAAGAGGCCTTCAGGTTACTATTTGCCTGAAAGCCTCTTATGGTTCTTTTGGTTTCTGTTTTAGAATATTGAGTCGTCGGCACCATTGCCGCTACCTTCCATCTCATCGGCATTAAGGTGGCGGTCGCTACAGTCGAGGTTGTAGCCAAACTGATCCGGCCTTTCAAATATATCCTCAGCAGTAATATGCAGACTGTTATCGTTATATATTTTCTGAAGATATAGTGCAAACACCGGCAGTGCCATATTGGCAGCTTGGCCAAGTGCCATGCTATCGAAGTGTATGTCGCGGTCTTCACCTCCTACCCACACGCCGGTTACCATATTGGGCACTATGCCCATGAACCAACCGTCGGAGTGGTTTTGTGAGGTTCCTGTTTTACCTGCAATCTGGCTTCTAAAAGCATATTTACCTCTCAGTCGTCGTCCTGTGCCCTGGTCAATCACACCTTGCATAAGGTTTATCATCAGGTAGGCAGTCTCTTCGCTAATGGCCTCGCGTTTATCGGGGTGAAAAGATGCTATTATATTTCCATATCTATCTTCAATTCTTGTAACTCCCATTGGTGCAATGTGCACACCTTTATTGGCAAAGGTGTTATATGCTCCCACCATCTCATAGAGTGAGAAGTCGGGTGTGCCAAGGCAAAGAGCGGGCACAGGATCCATGGGGGACTGTATGCCCAGGTCGTGTATCATACCGGCTATCGCCAGTGGTGTGTACTGTTTCATTACCCAGGCTGTGATATTATTGTTGGAGTTGGCCAAGCCCCATTTTAGCGAAACCAACTCTCCTGCACGCTCAGTTCCACTGGTGCGTGGCGTCCATGTATTACCATCTTCAAGGGCGAATGTTTGTGGTATATTTGGCACCAAATCACAAGGTGTATGACCTTCCTGCATTGCCATTGCATATATAAACGGTTTTATGGTAGAGCCCACCTGGCGTTTACCTTGCGATACCATGTCGTACATGAAATACTTAAAGTTCGGTCCGCCCACGTATGCTTTTATATGGCCACTCACAGGGTCGATGGACATCAGACCAGAACGAAGGAAAAACTTGTGATATAGAATTGAGTCCATAGGGCTCATAATAGTATCTATAGCTCCTTTCCACGAGAATATTTGCATCTTAACGGGTTGCTTAAGCACTTTTGTAATTGAGTCCTCTGCAAGTCCTTGTTGCTTCATCACTTTATATCTGTCAGAATTGCGTATAGCTCTGTTAATGATTGATGTATATTGCTCTTGTGATATGTGCGATGTATATGGTGCGCGTGACTTATTTTTCTTCTCCCTGAAAAATTTTGGTTGCAAATCGAGGCCAAGGTGTTCTGTCATTGCCTCCTCGGCATATCGCTGCATGCGACTGTCGAGAGTGGTGTATATTTTCAACCCATCCTTATATATATTGTATTTTGTTCCGTCGGGTTTTATGTTTTTGTTTATCCAGCCATAAAGTGGGTTGGTGGCCCATTGAATGCTATCTTCTATATATTGCTGTTTCATCCATGCCGGATAGTGTGCCGGCTTTGGCTCGTTGGCCGATATGGTTAGCCTTATATGCTCTCTGAAATATGGTGCGGGCCCTGCTACGTGATCCGAACGCATGAAGTTGAGCTCCAGAGGCAACAGCTTCAGTGAATCGAAATCTGTTTTAGATAGATAGTTGGAGCGCACCATCTGTCCCAACACCACATTGCGACGATCGGTGGTTATCTCGGGGCGGCGTATGGGGTTGAACAGTGCCGGATTTTTCAACATACCTATAAGCATTGCCGCCTCCTCTATTTTAAGGCTGTCGGCCGATACTCCGAAGAAGGTTTTTGCTGCCGATTCAATTCCGTAGGCATCATATATAAAGCCTGCTTTATTGAGATACATTGTCAATATCTCTTCTTTGGTGTAGCTTCGTTCCAGTTTGATGGCTATAATCCACTCTTTTAATTTCTGAATGCTTCGTTCCCACACATTGGGAGCCCTATCGTGAAAAAGAAGTTTGGCAAGCTGCTGGGTAATTGTACTGCCACCTCCCGAGCTTTGTTGACGCATAATCACAGTGCGGAACAGCACACGCCCCAATCCTCGAAGGTCGATGCCGGGATGGTTATAAAAACGTTCATCTTCGGTGGCAACAAGAGCTTTCACAAGGTACGGCGACAGTTGCTCATACTCTATCTGGCTTCTGTTTTCTTGAAAATATTTGCCTATAACTACAGCATCAGCAGTAATAATTTCGGTGGAGAGGTTGCTTTTGGGGTTCTCCAACTCCTCGAAAGTGGGCATAAAACCTAGGGTGCCATTTGCCAGCAACACAAAAAATAGTGTTACGGAAAGAACTCCGAATAGAAATATTCCCCAAAACCATAGGAGAAATCGGCCGTGTGGTGAGTCTTTAAAAATCATATCTATAGAAATATTTGCGTAAAAATAGTAAAATAAAGCAAGTCAGATAAAAAAGATTGTCTATTTATAGCATCATTTTTTAACAATGTGGTTATTTTATTCTAATTTTGCAGATTGAAGTAACATACCGCAGGTATAAAACCGATTTTTTTGTAATGGGAAAGAAAGTAAAAGAGCAGAACCTGGTGATTGTGGAGTCGCCGGCCAAGGCTAAAACTATAGAGAAGTTTCTAGGCGAGAATTATCTGGTTAAGTCAAGTTATGGACATATCCGTGATTTGAAGAAGAATGATTTTGGTGTTGATGTGGCTAATAACTATGAGCCTGAGTATGTGGTCTCTGAAGATAAGAGAGATGTTGTAAAAGAGCTTAAAAAGCTTGCCGATAATACAGAGTTTGTATGGCTGGCTTCCGATGAGGACCGTGAGGGAGAGGCTATTGCATGGCATCTTTATGAGGAGTTGGGGCTTCAACAGAAAAACACCAAACGTATTGTATTTCACGAAATTACCAAAGAGGCAATTCTTAAAGCGATAAAAAATCCGAGAGGCATTGATATGAATCTTGTCAATGCACAGCAGGCGCGTCGTGTGCTCGATAGGCTTGTGGGCTTTGAACTGTCGCCGGTGCTGTGGCGCAAGGTTAAGCCTTCGCTTTCGGCAGGTAGGGTGCAGTCGGTGGCTGTTAGGATATTGGTAGATAGAGAGCGCGAGATATTTGGTTTCGAGGCTAAATCGTCATATAGGGTTACGGGGCTGTTTCTGATTAAGGATGAGAAGGGTCGTAGCTATGAGCTTAAAGCCGAACTTGGCTCACGATTCGACTCGATGGAGGAGACTGCCGAATTTCTTCAGACGTGTATTGGTGCCGATTTTGTTGTTTCTTCGGTTGATAAGAAGCCGCTTACCAAATCGCCTGCACCGCCATTTACCACCTCCACATTACAGCAGGAGGCCAGTAGAAAACTTGGTTTCTCGGTATCGCAAACCATGTCGGTGGCACAGAAACTCTATGAGGCCGGTAAGATTACCTATATGCGTACCGACTCGGTGAACCTGTCGGACTCAGCCCTTAAAATGGCCGCCGAAGAGATAAAATCAACACTTGGAGAGCAATATCACCAGGTGCGTAAGTATAAAACCAAGGCTAAAGGGGCGCAAGAGGCTCACGAAGCCATCCGCCCTACCTATATGGATAAAGCAACTGTGGCCGGTACTGCTGCCGAAAAACGGTTGTATGAGCTAATATGGAAACGTACAGTGGCATCGCAAATGGCTGATGCTAAGCTAGAAAAGACTACCATTACCATTGGCGCAGGGAAAACGGGCGAGAAATTTATTTCAACCGGTGAGGTTATCCTGTTCGATGGTTTCTTGAGGGTGTATATTGAATCTACCGATAATGAGTCGGCCGATGATGATAACAACCACATAATACCGCCGGTAGAGAGTGGGCAACATCTTGATATGAAGCAGATTGATGCTCGCCAAAGGTGGACGCAAAAGCCACCACGATACTCCGAGGCTGCATTGGTTAGGAAGCTGGAGGAGCTGGGCATAGGCCGTCCATCAACATATGCACCCACTATTTCTACCATTCAGCAACGAGGATATATAGTTAAAGAAGATAGGGAAGGAGAGGAGAGAATCTATAACTATCTATCACTTGCAGGTGGTAAAATATCAAAAGGAACACGTACAGAAATAACCGGTGCCGAGCGTAGCAAGCTATTCCCTACCGATATAGGCATGGTGGTTAACGATTTTCTGGTGAAATATTTTGAGGAAGTGATGAGCTTCGATTTCACGGCTAGGGTAGAGAAAGAGTTTGATGATATTGCTGCCGGGGAACATCAGTGGCAGGAATCAATAGATAGATTTTATAAGCCTTTTCATCAAAAGGTGCTCGATACAATAGAAAATTCGGAGAAAAATACCGGCGAGCGTCATCTGGGTGAAGACCCAAAGACAGGTAAACCTGTATCGGTGCGTATCGGTAGGTTCGGACCTATGGCACAGATAGGAGAATCGGGCAATGAAGACGATAAGCCAGCTTTTGCATCGCTTAAGCGTGGTCAACATATTGAGACCATAACCCTTGAGGAGGCGTTGAAACTGTTTGAACTTCCTCGCACTTTGGGCGATTTTGAGTCGAAAACTGTAGTGGTATCTGTGGGGCGTTTTGGTCCTTATGTGCGTCATGACGGTAAGTTCACATCATTGAAAAAAGGTGTTGACGACCCCTATGAGATAGATTTGGAGACCGCCATTGAGCGTATTCTCGAAAAAAGGGATGCCGATAGCAAGAAACTTATCAAATCGTTTGATGAGGATGAAACAATGCAGTTGCTAAACGGTCGTTGGGGTGCTTATTTGGCCTATGATGGCAATAATTATAAGTTGCCCAAAAATGTTGAACCTTCGGAACTTACCTATCAGCAATGTCTTGATATTGCAGCATCGCAAGCCGATAAGGTGAAGAGTAAAAAAGGTGCTGCAAAGAAACCTGCAGCCAAAGCAACATCAAAAACAACATCAAAAACAACATCAAAAACAACCAAGAGCACTACTGCTACAACTAAAAAAAGTGCAGGTGCTAAAACGGCAACTAAAAAGAGTGTAACCAAAACTACAAAAGCCAAGAAATGATTAATCTACCCGATTACTTTGACCCTTCAATTGTTGAGTCCCTGTCGGTATCGGGTAGAGACTCGGGAGGGTATATAAAAAACAGCATCATAAACGGCTGTAGCTACAGTGGTAGCTGGGATGAGGTAGATATTGCCATCATAGGGATAAGTGATGGTTGTAATAGTAATGGCAATTCGGGTTGTGGTTTGGCACCCGACATTATAAGGCGGGAACTATATAAACTTGCGGGCTTTGAATCGTTTGTTATTGCCGATTTAGGCAATGTGAAAGGCACTAACGTTCGCAATAAGATTTTTGCACTCAGCGAAGTTATACCTTTTCTGGTTGATGCTGGCACTGTTATTGTGGTATTAGGGGGTAGTAATGATTATCTTCATCCCTTGGCAAAAATTCTTGCGGGGACGAAAAAAATAAATATTGCAATTGCTGATTCCAGTATCGATTATAGCCCAAGTGTTGATGATTACACGTCGGATAACTATATTGGAGCTATGGCTGCCGAATTAAAAGATAACATACAGCAATGTTTTCTTATAGGTACCCAGCGTTATCTTACATCCCGGAGTGTAGAAAATTCATTAAATTACAATATATTTGAAAATATTCGTTTAGGTAATATCCGGGGCGACCAATTTAAGAGCATTGAGCCACTTATTAGAGACAGTAATATAATGGCAATAGATGCTTCGGTAGTACGTTCGCAGGATATGCCGGCTCAAAAGGGAGCCATGCCCAACGGTTTTTTTGCACATGAACTTTGCCAGTTAACCTGGTATGCAGGCATGAGCGATAACATGAAAATTGTTGGCTTTTTCGAGATGAACCCTGAAAATGATAGTCGCGAAGGATTGGGTGCGATGCTTATGGCGCAGGCCGTGTGGCACTTTATCGATGGCAATGCACATCGGTATTACGACTACCCATTCTGCTCGATAGACTATTATGACTCCTACCTTGTGTGGATGGAGAATTTGGATATTGAGATAAAGTTTTATCGTAATGCAATGAATAATCGATGGTGGGTTGAGATACCTACCGATGATGGACGTGAAATTATATCGTGTACAGAGGAAGATTATAAAATTGCAATGGAGAATGAAATTCCGGAAAGGTGGTTCAAGATGATTGTAAAAAAAGATTGATTATCAGTGGTGTAGAATTTTTTTTTGAATAAAGGCAGTAAAAAGTGAAACCTTATTAACCGGAGTAGAGTATAAAAACCAGTTAGTGAAGACTACCCAAGAGGCAAAATACTGTTTTTGAAAGAAAATAAATACGCCATTTAAAAATAATAGCAGTTGCTTTTTAAGAAGATGGTTAGATTATTAATTATTTTTCTTTTATTTTGCATGAGTTTTTGGGCTCATGGTCAGACCGAGCCGCAATTAAGCATGTTTAATTCGGCGCAACTGGCTGTAAATCCGGCGTTTGCCGGCAGTACGGGACAAATAAACCTTAGTGCTGTGAATAGGCAACAATGGATCGGGTTCGACGGTGCACCACAAACAACGGTTGCAGGTGCAGATGGATCGATTAAAATATTTGATCGATTTCACGGAGTTGGAATATTATTTGTTAATGATGAAGTTGGAGCATTTAACACTTTGTTTATGAATCTCAACTACTCTTACAGAATAGAGCTTGAAGTGGGAGAGTTGGGGTTTGGCTTGAAAGCCGGATTAATAAATTCGAAGTTCGATGGAACCAAGCTTAATGCAACAACAGGTAGAAACGATGGTTATCATCAAGAGAGTGATGATGCGATTTTAAAATCATCTACCAGCGGAAGTGCTTTTGATGTAGGTTTTGGAGTTCACTATCAAACTCCCTCTTTCTACGCTGGAGCATCTGTAATTCATCTTAACAGTCCAAAGCCGGGTTATGATGACAAGTTGAATTGGAAGGCCGAGCCGGCTCTTTTTATCAGTTCGGGATATATGCACCACCTTAACAACAACAGGTATGCAATAGAACCCAGAGTAATGGTTAAAAGTGATTTTAAAACATTGCAATATGAGCTGACAGCCGCACTTCACTACGATGAAAAGATGTGGGGCGCACTGGGATATAGAAAGCAGGAGGCGGTTATTATCCAAATCGGTACCGTAGTAGCAGGAAGCGTTAAGCTTGGTTACAGTTACGATATCAACGTGTCAAAATTATCGGGATACCACGGTGGAACACACGAGCTTATGCTAGGATATGTGTTTAACCTGAGTCTCGAGAAACGTAGTAAAGCTTATAAGAGTGTTAGATTTTTATAAATGAAGATAGTTGGGATAAAAGAGATATTTAAACTATTATGAAGAATATACTTATAGTCGTAGCAGTTTTTCTTGTCGTGCTTTCAGGCTGTGGAAAGTCTGGAAATGGAGAGCTGGTTGGAGTACAGCGCCGGGGTTCATTTTTTGAGCCGGAGCCTTATGGGATGATTTTCATTCCGCAGGGAAGTTTTAACATGGGTCAAAATGAGCAAGACATTGTTCATGCAATGAACTCACAGTCGAAGACAGTAACGGTAAGGTCTTTCTGGATGGATGAGACCGAGATTACAAATACCGAATACCGTCAATTCGTTTACTGGGTGCGAGATTCTATTGCACGAAGAATGCTTGGTGAGCAGTTTGATCACTTCTTGATTACTGAGGATGCCCTTGGTAACGAGATAGACCCTCCTTTCATCAATTGGAAAGAGAAGCTCAATTGGTTTGACCCGGAATATGCCGAAATTCTTGATGAGATGTATTATCCCGAGAATGAGCGTTTCTTCCGTCGTAAAGAGATTGATACTCGTAAACTAGAATACGAATATGAATGGGTTGACCTTTTGCAAGCTGCCAAAAAAACCAATCGTTACAACTTCGAGACTAAACGATACGAAGGTGTTGTTTATGACGAGAAGGGCGAGCAACGCGAAATTAAAGATCGTTCTGCATTCATCATGAAAGATCGTGTACTCGTTTATCCCGATACCTTGTGTTGGATAGCCGACTTCACATACTCATTCAATGAGCCATGGACTCAGATGTATTTCTGGCACCCGGGATATGATGAATATCCGGTGGTTGGTGTTAACTGGAAACAGGCAACAGCATTTAGCATCTGGCGTTCACAGCTTCTTAACAACTACCTGCGTAGCAAAGGCGAGCCCGAAGTAATGGATTATCGCTTGCCTACCGAGGCTGAGTGGGAGTATGCTGCCCGTGGTGGTATTCAGAATGGAGTATATCCATGGGGAGGGCTATATACTCGTAATGATAAGGGATGTTTCTTAGCCAACTTTAAACCATTGCGAGGCCGATATACCGACGATGGTGGTGCCACTACAATGGTGACCGCATCATTCGCCCCCAACGACTATGGGTTGTATGATATGTCGGGTAACGTTGCAGAGTGGACATCAGGTGCATTCGACGAGTCGGCCTATTCATTCACACACGACTTCAACCCAACCTATAAATATAACGCTCTACCCGACGATCCTCACGTAATGAAACGTAAAGTTATCCGTGGTGGTTCATGGAAAGATGTTGGATATTTCCTGCAAAATGGTACTCGTGCCTACGAATATCAAGACTCAGCAAAATCATACATTGGTTTCCGTTGCGTTAGAGACGTTATAGGAGAATAAAAGAATTTCAGAATTAATATTGAAAAGAAGTAATTATGAGTATTTCCGAATTTGTACAAAGCCCGGGGTATAAGAAAGCGATGGGAAAAGTTTACGGCCTGGGTGCTGCCGTTGTTATCCTAGGAGCTTTATGGAAAATCCTACACTTGCCTGGTGCTAGTGCAATGCTTATTGCAGGATTGGGTACCGAAGCAATTATTTTTGCCCTATCGGCTTTTGAACCACCCCACGAGATGCCCGACTGGAGCTTGGTATATCCTGAGTTGGTTGGGTTAGAGTCAGAAAGTGATATTGCTGAAGCAAGAGTACATGGTGGCGGCGGAATTGGAAATGTTGGCATGGGTGGAGGTAGCGAGTTGGCAGCCTTAGTAAGTTCAGGTAACATGGAACAAAAAACTGTTGACGAACTTGTGGCAGGTGTTAAAAAACTTGCATCAACAACATCGCAAATGGCCGATCTAACAGATGCAACCGTAGTTACTCAAGGTTATCTTAACAGTATGAAAGCAGCCGGAGAGAGTGTTCAAAAGCTTTCTACAATTCAAAATGCAGCTTTCGAAGCAGTGACCGAAGGGGGTAATAAACTAGCCGAATCGTATAATAAACTTGGTGATTCATTGCACAACCAGATGGCGCAACTTGAATCTAATCATAAAACCGTAACCAATCAGCTTGGTTCGGTAGGTCAGAATCTATCATCTATTAATTCTGCCTACGAGATGCAGCTTAATGGTCTTACAGCTCAAATTAAAGCTACAGAAAGCCTTAATACCCATATTGGTGCCATCAACGATCAGATGGGTGCTTCTGTTGAAGGAGCCAAACTTTATAAGGATCAGATAGCCCAACTTAGTAAATCAGTATCAGAACTCAATACCATTTATGGTAATATGTTGAGTGCTATCAATACAGGAAAGTAATAAACTTAAAACCTTGAATAGATGAGTGGTGGTAATTGCCCCGAAACGCCCCGGCAGAAGATGATTGGTATGATGTACCTGTTTCTTACTGCGATGCTTGCACTAAACGTGTCGGGAGAACTGCTTAATGCATTCGTTCTTGTGGACGATAGTATTAAACAGACCATTAAAACAGTGGAAAATAAGAACAAAATTCTTTATTATAAATTTGAAAAAGCAAAAAATGACAATCCAACCAAGGTTGAAGAGTCATATAACAATTCAGTTGAAATAGGTAAAAAGGCTGATGAGCTGTATAATGTTATTCAAGGTTATAAAACAGAAATTGTTCAAACTGCCGATGGTGCAGAGGCAACCCCCGATGACTATCTATCCAAAGATAATCAGGATGTAGCCTCTCAAGTAATGCTAGTGGAGCGTGGGGGAGAGCGTTCGCAAATTTTGAAAAAATCAATAAATGAGTTTCGTGATTATCTTTTGGGTTTTATAGATCCTGAAGATACCACTATGATTTCAACCCTTAATTCATCGCTTAACACCAGCAACCCTCCTGCAAAGGATGGTGTGGTTACCCCATGGGAAAATGTGATGTTTGAACACTTGCCGATGGCAGCCAATATTGCCCTTTTATCAAAAATTCAGGGTGATGTTAGAAACTGTGAGGCCGACGTAATCAACTATCTTTATAATAAGATTGATGAAGGGTCTTTCAAATTTAACGAAATTGTACCTCTTATACTTCCCAAGAGCAACTATGTGCTAAAAGGTAATGAGTATAATGCAGATATTATGCTTGCCGCTTATGATAATACCATACTTCCTGAAGTGCGTGTAGAAGGTTCCGACATACAGGTAGTGGATGGTAGAGGAAAATATAGAGCTGTTGGTAATAGTGTGGGTACTAAAAAATATAAGGCTGAAATATTTATCAAAGGACCCGATGGTTCAACCCGTCGTTACGAAACCATTGGTGAGTATGAAGTTGCCGAGCCAAGTGTTGTTATCTCAGCCACCAAGATGAACGTTCTATACGAAGGCGTTGAGAATCCGGTAGAGATTTCTGCCGCCGGAGTTTCGGGTTCAAGTCTGGAAGTTAGGGTTGACAACAATACAGCTACCTATAAACGTACAGGCGATAAGTATATCTTCAATCCTAAACCGGGGTTTGCTGGCGGAGTAGCCAAGATATCGGTACATGCCAAGATTGGTGATAGAAATCAGCGTCTGGGTGGAATGGATTTTCGTATCAAACGTGTGCCAAACCCTATTGCTACCTTAGGTGGTCTTAATGAAGGAACTATCAAAAAGGCTATTCTTCAGGCTCAGTCAGGGATATTTGCTGAAATGGGTGATGATTTTGACTTCGACTTAAACTTTAAAGTTGTTGGTTTCACAATCTCTACATTAAAAAATGGCTTCCTTGTTGATGCTACTTCTAAGTCGTCAGTATTTACCGATGAACAAAAAGAGCTAATGAAAGGTTTGTCGAGAGGTTCAAAGCTTTATGTTGAGAATATTAGAGCAGTGGGCCCCGGAGGTGATACCCGTAAACTTGGTAGTATATCTTTAATAATTGATTAAGAAAATATTCGTAGTATGAAAAAGATATTATTGTTATTCACCATGGCTGTGCTGCTGTTGCCATCAATTGTAGCAGCTCAGGATGATTTATTGGACGGTTTATATAAGAAAGATCATATTGCTAACCGTAAACCAATTCCCTATGTTCATGTTAGGGAGGCCGATATAATGTGGTCAAAAACCATATATCGAGTTATCGATTTACGTGAGAAGATAAATCTTCCTATGTACTATCCTACTATTTCTGTTGACGGACGCATGTCGCTTATCTCTTTACTACTCGAAAATATTAAAGTTGGTGAGTTAACTGCTTATTCAACAAAAACCGAGGATGAGTTTAAAATTCGCCTTAGTGTTGATGAGGTTCTTGCAGAATTAGGTGCTACTTCAGACACCCAATCTGTAAGGAATGCAGAGACCGGGCTTTATGAGAATAAAATTATTACTTCAGAGGTTCGTACCGACCAAGTTAAGCAGGTGCTTGTAAAAGAGGTGTGGTTCTTCGATCGCAACTACTCGCGCATGGATGTACGTATCATTGGTCTGTGCCCGGTGCGTGAATATGTGAGAGAAGAGGCCGGAAATGATGAGGTTATCCGTAGAGCTATGTTCTGGGTTTACTTCCCTCAGGCGCGTAATATCTTTGCAAGGACTGATGTGTTCAACCCCAAAAATGACGCAATAAGATACTCATACGATGATATTTTCATTAAGCGTTTCTTCGGAAGTTATGTATATCGCGAGGCCAACGTTTATAACAATCGCCAGATTGATGCTTACACCGCCGGTATGGAGTCTATGCTGGAGGCCGAAAGAGTGAAAAATGATCTATATCAGAAAGAACATGATATGTGGGAATTCTAATTCCTAGTATTATTCACAATAGTTAAAAAAAGGGAGCTGAAAAGCTCCCTTTTTTAGTCATCTATACCTAACTCCAGTTTAATATCGCTTGTGAATTGTCTTATCTGCTGGTCATTATCTTTGGGGCATATAAGTATTGCATTACCCGATTCTACGATTATATAATCTTTGAGGCCTTGTACTACACATACTTTTTTATGGGGCAGGTGAATTATACAATTTTCAGTATTATATAGCATACTTTGGCCACCTATGGTTACGTTACCTGTATTGTCTTTGCTGGATACCTCATATAGAGATCCCCAAGTTCCAAGATCTGACCATCCGAAGTTGGTTATTTCAACAAAAACATTATTTGCCTTCTCCATCACACCGTAATCGATAGATATATTTTCACAAATTTCATAGGTTTTCTCCAGTTTTTCTGTGTTTTGAGGTGTATCTATGTATGTTGAGTATTCGTTGAATAGCGACCACACTCTAGGCAAATATTTTTTGAATGCCTCATCTATGCTTTTAAGCGACCATATGAAAATTCCAGAGTTCCACATAAATTCGCCACTCTCAAAGAAAAGATTTGCCATCTCCTGGTTAGGCTTTTCAGTGAAGGTTTTCACCTTATTTATCATTTTGAAATCGGGGTGTATCTGCTTTCCGGTTTGAATGTATCCGTATGCTGTCTCTGCTTTGTGTGGCTTAATGCCTAGAGTTAGTAGTGCATCGTCGGTTGTTGATGCAAATTCTATGGCTGTCTTTAGGCTGTTGGTGAACTCAACATTCTCTGTTATCAAGTGGTCGGAAGGAGTAACCATAACCACGGCCTCTTTATTTTTTTTTCTGATAATAGAATTGGCATATGCTACGCAAGGGGCTGTATTTCTTCGGTATGGCTCTACCAATATTTGACTTTCATCAATTTCCGGTATCTGTTCTTTCACAAGTGATACATACTCTTTGCTGGTAACAATAAGAAAATTTTCTAAATTGCACACAGTTTTAAATCTTTGGAAGGTTGACTGCAGCAAGGTTTGTCCTGTACCAAGTATGTCCAGAAATTGTTTTGGTGTTTTGGTTCTGCTAACCGGCCAAAAGCGGCTGCCTATACCACCGGCCATAATTACACAGTAGATTTTTGAACTCATATTAATAGTTTTTATATCTTCTTCTCTTTAAGGTTACTATCTTATAAAGTAAAATGAGTTAACTTTGTATTTATTGCATACAATGTTATAAAAAATAAATGACGGTTCAATATTTATGCTGTTATTATCATTTAAACAATTATTTCTTTACTTATGTTTGAACATATTGGGCAATATTCTATTTTTATTCATCAGGCACTAAAGCGACCTGAGAAAATGCGGGTTTTCTGGCGACAGCTCTCCATCGAATTTGTTAAGTTAGGCGTAGATTCACTTGGTATTGTTGCTATTATATCAGTTTTTATGGGTGCAGTTATTACTCTTCAAACGGCTTATAATGTCGAGAGCCCGCTTATACCCCGCTATATGATTGGTCTTGCTTCGCGTGATTCCATACTTCTTGAGTTCTCATCTACTATTGTTTGTCTTATTCTTGCCGGTAAAGTGGGTTCGAGTATTGCCAGTGAAATTGGCACCATGCGTGTAACCGAGCAGATAGACGCTCTCGATATTATGGGTGTTAATTCAGCATCCTATCTTGCATTACCAAAAATAGCAGCCATGGTTCTCAGTGTGCCTTTCTTGGTTGTTTATAGTATGGGTATAGGTATTATTGGGGGTTGGCTATCTGGGAGTCTTAGTGGTGCTGTACCTTCAGAGGATTTTATTTATGGAATTCTTTTCTCCTTTAAGCCCTTCTATGTAACTTATTCGATTATTAAGTCTATTGTTTTTGCATTTATTATCTCATCGGTAGCATCTTATTGGGGATACTTCACCCACGGAGGAGCTCTTGAGGTAGGTCGTGCAAGCACAAAGGCGGTTGTAACCAGTAGTGTTATTATATTATTGTTTAACCTTGTTCTCACTAAACTATTACTAGCATGATTGAAGCCAAGGGAGTTTGTAAGACTTTTGATGCCAAGCAGGTGTTGTACGATATTTCAGCCACTTTCGAGACTGGAGCAACTAATCTTATAATTGGTCAGAGTGGATCGGGTAAAACTGTTTTCCTTAAATCGTTGGTAGGGCTTTTTGATATTAACGAGGGTGAGATTTTTTATGATGGGCGTAGTTTTACTAAGATGGATCGAAAAGCAAAAAAACTTTTACGACAAGAGATAGGTATGCTTTTTCAAGGTTCTGCTCTTTTCGACTCCATGACGGTGGAGGAGAATGTGAGGTTTCCACTCGAAATGTTCACTGATATGACAGTGGAGGAGAAACAAGACAGAGTTAATTTTTGCCTCAACAGGGTTAATATCATCAATTCCAACCATCTTTTCCCATCAGAAATTAGTGGTGGTATGCAGAAACGAGTTGCCATTGCTAGGGCTATTGCTCTTAATCCTAAATATCTTTTTTGCGATGAGCCAAACTCCGGATTGGATCCTAAAACCTCGGTAGTGATTGATAATCTTATCTACGAGATTACTAAGGAGTATAATATTACTACTATTATCAATACTCACGATATGAACTCAGTGATGGGAATAGGCGAAAAGGTTATTTTTATTTTTGAAGGTCATAAACTGTGGGAAGGTACTAAAGATGTTATTTTCAATTCTGGAAATCAGCAGCTTGATGACTTTATATTTGCATCGCAACTCTTCAAGAAGATAAAAGAGGCGAATTAGATATCAGGTTGTGTTTATAGGGAGTGCGCAGATTTTTCACCATTAAGAGAGTTAAGGATTTCTTTGCGTTCTTAGTGATGCCTTAGCGTTCTCCCGTTCTGACGGGACAAGTTCTGCGTGCCCCAGTTTTTTAAC
>CAZWOA010000039.1:16959-28466 GCA_964635545.1 uncultured Marinilabiliaceae bacterium | reverse complement strand
GCAGCATATTTATTGTACAAAGTCACTGACAATCAATATCGTTAAGTCGCAAAACAAAGATATAACAAAATTTCAAGAGATAAATGACTTTTTTACTACAAGTGAAAAGGATGTTTAATGGTTAATGAGATTTAGCTACGCTGAACTTCGTTTCTCACTACGTTCGAAAATGACGGATAGCTTGCTATGTATTTTGGGAGGGGGATTGTTTGGCGGCAGAGCCGCCAAACAATCCCCCCTCCCAAAAATAGCACAACGACGCCTCGTCATTCCGACCACAGGGAGGAATCTCATTACCCAATCACCAATATTGCTAGCGAAGCTTATGAAACAACGTTCAGCGAAGCTAATCTATTTTTTGGAAAATTAGAAAATTCACAGAATTGTTAATGCAAAAATTATTAGCTGAAGATGAGATACTTACAAAATACATGAATTTCAAACCTCTTAGTCAAGGCAACTAAAAGGGAGCTGGGAAACTAAAGTTCTTAAACTCTCCTCTCTCAATTGAATAAACTGTCAAACAATAAAAGGCCGTCCTTTTCAGACAGCCTTTTATTATCATTTCACATATTCATACCCGGTTTTTTTGCCTTTATCTATGGCCGGAATACCATTTTGCATCCATTCGGGCATTGGTGCATCTTTCAGGTAATGGTCGAAGAACTGCATCATTCTTATGGTTAAGTCCTTGGTATTGGCACGTCGCACAAGGTTATGCTCTTCGTTGTTATACACCAGCATCCACACAGGCTTGTTCAGTCGGCGCAGTGCCATGAAATACTCAATACCCTGATACCAAGGCACAGCACCATCGTTGTCGTTGTGCATCATCAGAAGTGGCGTATTAACATTGGGAGCAAAAAAGAGTGGCGAATTTTCAATATAGCCATCTATATCATCCCAAAGCATTGAGCCTATGCGGCTTTGAGTCCTTTCATACTGAAATATACGACTACGGCCGCTCTGCCATCTTATGCCGCCATAAGCACTTGTCATGTTGGAAACTGGTGCTCCTGCCATTGCACATTTAAACATATCGGTGCGGGTGATTAGCCATGCTGTTTGGTAGCCTCCCCAACTCTGCCCCTGCAGTGCCATACGCTCCTTATCGATAAACGAAAATTGTGCAGCCATACTCTCGGCACCACTCACAATAGCATCGTAGGCACTCTCGCCAGGTTTACCGGTTTCGTAAGTAATATCAGGAATAAACACCACGTAGTCGTTGCTGGCACAGTAAGCCCAGTTGATAATAGACCTGCTTGGGCGCGGCGTAACATGTTGATGCAGATTATCGGAACTGCGTTCATAGAAATATATCAGAACAGGATATTTCTTATTCACATCCATATTTTCGGGTGTAACAAGCAATCCTTCAAGGCTTTTACCTTTTGGGGTAGTCCATTTCACAAGCTGTATGTCGCCCCATAAGTAGTTAACCTGCTGCGGATTGGTGTTGCTAATGGTGGTGAAGTTCTTAAACGTGCCATCGGTAATCTCTACCTCGGGATATTGCTTAAAAGTGCTTCGACGTACAATAAATCTATCCCCGTTCTTAGCCTTAATAGGTCTAAACAGCTGATAGTCACCCTCCATTTTAACATCAATCTTACCCTTGGCAAGCGTTGCAAGACCATGGCGGCGACTCTTCTCATTGAAAAGAGTGAAGTAATTGGTGCGTGCGAGTGATATTCCCTTTTCGTCAATATCAACCTTCAGGTAACGATAACGAGTTTGACTATCCCTACCATTGGTTAGCCTCTGTGGCTTTTTATTTTTATTTCTGATATCGAACTGCCAAACGTCATATCTATCATAGATATAGGCATACCTTCTATCCTCGCTGAATCCGGCAAATCCGGCAGGCCATGGAGTATCGGGAATATCACTCATTTCATCATAAAACGGAAAATCGCCAGGTACTTCCAGCTTTCTATCATCGAGCGAGGAAGTTGCCAGTGAGTGCCAACTACTATCAGCCACGGCATAGTAAAGCAGATAGGCACCATCGGGCGTAAGCATTGCCGGATGCGACTGATTGGTTAGAAGCAGTTTTTTAGCACCACTCTTTAGGTCAACCAGATAGATATCGGCACCGGCAACACTTTTATAATCAAGCTCTGAGCGGTATGGCACTCTGTTATATCCCAATGCATAGCGAGAATCGCCCTTCTGAACGGTGGTTATGCTCTGTATGGAGTCATCGGCAAGTGCAATTATGCGACCTGCAACTATATCATAACAAGCCATATAAGTTTTCTCCCGCTCTCTTTTTGCTCCAACCTTCTGCATAGGCTGTATTTCGGCATCGTGCCACGACCATAGGTCGAGATGATACTTCTCGTCATCGGTTAAGGTATCTTTGGGCTCCTCCACAGGCCGTGGAGCCACTCCAAAGAATAGTCGCTCGCCATTATCAGAGAATGTACTGTTGCCATATTCTGATGCACACCATGTATTGTTAAACACCTGATTTTCCGGCTTCAACAACTCTTTTACGGTTCCTGATTTAATATTGTAGTGATAGAGAGTGTAACTCTTTGTTTTGGTGGTATCAGCCGAAAAAAGGAACGAACATTGATCGCCACTTTTCGAAGATGAGAGTTTTATGGCTTTCCCTTGCTGTTTAAACAGTGTGTCAACGGTGAATTTAATAGGATTAAACCTCAACATAACACTATTTTCGGTGGAGTCGCCCACACTTTGAATGGCATAGGCCCACTTACCCTCTTGGGGCACCACATAATTGGTAACATCATTCACCATAAGGCTATCACCGCCCGAGGGACGAAGAAAAAGTAGAGGTGTACCCGTAGATTTGAATTTCTTCTTCAACTCCGTGGAGTCTTTTTTACGGTTATTATCCTTCTCAAGTAGTATGGCAAGCCAGTTACCACCATCAGATGGCACATCAAATGACTTGAGTAAAGGATACTTCTTTACATTACCATTAAAATATATCCCCACAGAGTCTTTGGGCATCTTATCCTTCTTTACTTTGTCGAGTTTCATTTTGCGCACCACCTTATGCTGGGGCTTTATTGTAAATGCAGCAAACGAACCGTCGGCAGCCATTTGCGCTCTTGAGCCTCGCTCCACCTCTTGAAGACGCGTGCCGTTAACTGCATTAAAAATAAAGAGAGCACCATCGCCCTCTTGAGGATTAATTTCGTAGGTTACCATCTGCCCGTTACCTGATAAAGCAGGTCTTTCCACAGATTTCCAGCCATCGAATACCGAAAAGTCCATCGGCTGCTTGCCTTGTGCAATCACCACTGTGGTGGAGAGTGTCATGGCTGTGCCGATAGTCCAAGAAATTATATTTTTCATTTTTTCAATTAACAAATTTCAATTAACAATGAGTAATTAACAATGAGTAATTAACAATGAGTAATTAACAATGAGTAATTAACAATTACGAACTTAGATGCCCAAGGTAGCTACCATCACTGCCTTAATGGTGTGCATCCGGTTCTCGGCTTGATCCCACACTATAGATGCCGGCGACTCAAACACATCTTCGGTAACCTCCATGCCATCAAGACCAAATTTCTGATAAATCTCCTCTCCTACTTTTGTCTCTCTATTATGAAATGCAGGCAGACAGTGCATAAACTTCACATTACGATTACCGGTCATGTTAATAACATTACGGTTAATCTGATAAGGAAGCAGTAACTCAATGCGTTCTTTCCACACAAAGTCGGGCTCACCCATTGATACCCACACATCTGTATAGAGAAAATCACAACCTTCTACGCCTTCTTTTACATCATCAGTAATGGTTATTGTTGCTCCGGTTTCTTTTGCAATCTCCTGACACTGAGCTACCAACTGAGAATCAGGCTGCAGTGATTTTGGACCAACGATACGCACATCCATACCCATTTTTGCACCGCCCACAAGCAGAGAGTTGGCCATATTATTACGAGCATCGCCCAGGTAAGCAAACGACAGTAGGTTAAGTGGCATATTGGCGTATTCGGTCATAGTAAGAAAATCGGCCAATATTTGTGTAGGGTGAAACTCATCAGTAAGTCCATTCCATACCGGCACACCTGCGTATTCGGCAAGCTCTTCAACAATTGCCTGGCCAAAACCGCGATACTCAATACCGTCGTACATTCGTCCCAACACCCGAGCTGTATCCTTCATCGACTCTTTACTACCTATCTGCGAGCCAGTTGGCCCCAAGTAAGTAACATTTGCACCCTGGTCGTGGGCTGCAACCTCAAATGCACATCGGGTGCGTGTTGATGTCTTTTCAAAAATAAGGGCGATATTTTTACCCTTCAATCTTGGTTTCTCCGCACCTGCATATTTAGCTTTTTTGAGCTCAATACTTAAATCGAGCAGAAACTTAATCTCTTGAGGTGTGAAATCAAGAAGTTTTAAAAAATGTCTGTTACGTAAGTTAAATGCCATAATATCAATATTTTAATATGTATCATTATTAGGTTAACAGCACTACATCATCCGGGTATTAGCCACACATTAAGTAAACCATTTTGCTACTGCATGGTAATTTTTGTTCCGCAGCTGCTGTCAGCCAATTTTTTGCTCTCGGTGATGATGCTTTTAGCACCTCCATTTTTAACAAACCACAATGCCGCCTTCACCTTTGGCGCCATACTTCCTTCACCAAATGTGCCTTTATTGTAATATTCGATAGCATCATTGTAGTTAAGGTGTTCCAGTTTTTTTTGGTCGGGCTTGCCATAGTTTACATATACAAAAGGCACATCCGTAAGTATATAGAACTCATCGGCCTTAATATTGGCCGCCAGTAACGATGATGCTAAATCCTTATCTATAACTGCCTCTACAGGGCGTATGTTTCCGTCATTATCATAGTAAACAGGTACACCACCGCCGCCAATAGCAATAACGATAGTGCCCTCATTCACATTTTTCTCAATTGCTTTACGATTTATGATACTTTTGGGTGTTGGCGACCCCACTACCCTACGATAACCATTAATCTGTTTATTCTCTTCTTTAAAACTCCATCCCTTTTTCTGAGCGAGAATATCGGCATCTTTCTTCGCCATCGTTTTACCTATTCGTTTGGTGGGATTTTTGAAAGCCTCATCATGTGGGTCAACCTCCACCATGGTCATTAATGTAATTACCTCACGTTCAATCTTATGCTTGCGCAAAATATTACGCAACACGTGTTCAATCATATAACCGATTGATCCTTGAGAATCGGCCACGCACACATCCAGAGGCATTTGAGGAATGGAATAGAGATTCTCGCCGGCATCTTGTTGCATCACAATATTGCCCACCTGAGGGCCGTTGCCATGAGAAATCACGATATTATAACCCTCTTTTAGCAGAGGGACAATATTTTCAAGAGTATCATAAGTATTGGCTTCCTGCTCGGCAAAAGTACCTTTTTGATTATCTCTCAACAGGGCATTTCCGCCTAAAGCTATAACAGCAAGTTTGCTCATAATTTATCAGTTTTTAAAAATCTAATAAAAGTACCTTTTATAATTATATTACCAACTCAGCACTCATGATATGTTAATATATTTAATCAAATTGCAACTTTTAATGATCTGATAATCAGCGATGAAACGCACATGAAAATAATTTAAAATTATTTATCTACCTTAATTTACCTATGCAGTCATTAAGGCATAGCTTTTGATAGAGGATACAGAACTCTTTTAAATTATTACACGTTTTATAAGCCACATTTAAAAGCGATTTTAACTTTTATTAGTGATTATCACAATGATGAATATCATTACTTGAGAAAGTGATAGCATTAATACAATAAAGACTACAATCCTATCACTATTTGACAAACATCACTATTCCTTTTACCAAAAAAATGAGTTTGTAGTAGTTTTAGGTTTAATTTGTAGCTGCAAAATAAACAACAAAGCAATGATTATCAGTAGAATAATTATAGTTATAATCTTTTCTGTTCAGCTTTTGGGATGTAATTCCAAGTCTAAGCAGGCATCTCTGATAGATAAAACACCTCTGAACGGAAGGATTACATATGATATAGAATACTGTGATGAACTTAAAAAACAAAGTTTTTACGCATTCTATCCCAAAGAGATTATAACAATATATAATGAGCATAGAGTAAAAATTCAGGCTCAAGGGGCACTCAATACCTATCGTTTGGATCTGGTAAACTCATCATCCGACAGTTGTTTTGCACTAATTAAACTCTTTGATCAAAAATTTTTCTATTCTCTAAATTCCAATAAAGATAAGACACTAGAAGACTTACTATCTACAGCACAAATACATTTTTTTAACGATTCATTGAAGACCATTGCAGGGTTGAAATCATCACTTATGACTATTAATTTCGATAATCCCGAGAAAACAAGTTTAAAAATTTACTATGCCAACAATGATGGAATACAGCCCAACAATAAAATATTTTCTGTTATTCCTGGCATAGCTACCTATATATCTATTAATCATTCAGGCTGGAGCATGAAAATGAGTGCCAAAGAGATTGTACAACAAACCAACGAAGGAAGTGAATTCTCAAAACCGGCAGATTATAAAAACACAAAACAAGAGGATATAGAGAGCATAATATCAAGCCTTATTAATTAAAACACAACCACATACATCATCAATATCAATGATCACCATATATATGGTGATATTATTTTTGCTATAAAATTTAACATTGCAATGCTAATTGCTATTTTTGTTCGTTATATATATTTACAAATTTAATTATAGCGATGGCCAAAAAGAGAGAGAGTAAATCAAAAAAAGAAAAAACAAATCCTAAAGAGTGGATGGCTCAAGCTAAAGAGTATAAAGTACGTTTCCTTATCGGATTGATACTCTTAATTTTAGGTGCATATCTGTTTGTAGCTTTTGTAACATTCCTATTTACAGGTGCTATCGACAAAAGCGTATTCGATAATTCGCTGTGGGAATTGCTTACCAATAGTGACCTGAAAATAAAAAACCAAACCGGGAAGCTGGGAGCATGGCTTGCCGATACTTTTATAAACCAAGGCGTAGGACTACCCGCTCTACTATTGCCATTCTGCCTCTTTATTATTGCATTCAGAATGATGGGAGTAAGGGTTTTGCCGGTTAGAAAAACTATATGGCATAGCTTCGTAGTCACCGTATGGCTTAGTATAGCCTTAGGATTTACCTTTTATGCATGGGCCGATTCGTTCTATTTTCTTCCCGGAGGGTATCACGGCTACTTTATGGCCAAATGGTTTATGTCGATAATAGGTATATTAGGTACATTCCTTATATTACTTATTACTCTTTTAATATACCTGTCAATAACAATAAAGAGCTTTTTCCCATGGCTAAACTCGCTGTTTTTGAAAACTGCAAAAAGAAAATCAAGCAACAAACTTGATGATGAGGAGGAAGAAGATGCATCTATAACAGCACGAGTTGTAACAGATAAAGAGCCATTGAAGGAGCCCGAAATAGTTACAACCGAAGTTACGCAGGTTATAAAACCCGACGATTCATCATTTACAGTTACCCGAAAGATTGATATACCCGAAAATGAAGTTGAGGATAATGACACCCTCAAATTAGACATCGACCAAGGCTATGATGAGGAGTTGGCCGACGAAAATAGTGAATCACCACTGGGCGATTACGATCCAACCCTTGATTTATCGCAATACCGTCTGCCTTCACTCGACCTTATGGATGAGCATAAAAGCAATTCGGGCGATGTATCGGAAGATGAGCTAAAGGCAAATAAAGATAAAATCGTAAAAACCCTCGAGGACTTTAAGATACAGATACAGAGCATAAAAGCCACGGTAGGACCTACTGTTACGCTATACGAACTGGTGCCAGCACCCGGAGTGAAGATTTCGAAAATTCAAAACCTGGAAAACGATATAGCACTGAGCCTTGCAGCACTTGGCATACGCATTATAGCACCCATACCGGGGCAAGGAACCATTGGTATAGAGGTGCCCAACTCGGAGCCCAAAGTGGTGAGTATGAGATCAATATTGGCATCCAAAAAATTCCAGAACTCACAATATGAGCTACCCATAGCATTGGGTAAAACAATTTCCAACGAAACATTTGTAATAGACCTTGCAAAGGCACCACACATGCTGGTGGCAGGTGCTACCGGACAAGGAAAATCGGTGGGTTTGAATGCCATTATCACTTCTCTGTTGTACAAAAAACATCCATCGCAACTGAAGTTTGTTATGGTTGACCCCAAGAAGGTGGAACTTAACATATATGCCAAAATTGAGCGCCACTTCCTAGCTAAATTGCCCGATGAGGAGGATGCAATTATCACCGATGTGCAGAAGGTTGTTAATACCCTTAACTCATTGACTATTGAGATGGACGACCGTTACGACCTGCTGAAAAAAGCCCATGCTCGTAACATAAAAGAGTACAACTTTAAATTTGTTAAACGACAACTCAACCCCGAAAAAGGTCACCGATTTTTACCTTATATAGTGGTTGTTATCGATGAGTTTGCCGACCTTATAATGACAGCCGGAAAAGAGGTGGAGCTGCCCATCGCACGTATTGCACAGTTGGCGCGTGCCGTTGGTATCCACATGATAATTGCTACCCAGCGTCCGTCAACCAATATTATTACGGGTGTTATTAAGGCCAACTTCCCAACGAGAGTTGCATTTAAAGTGGCATCGATGATTGACTCGCGCACTATCCTCGACTCACCGGGTGCCAACCAGCTTATCGGACGGGGAGATATGCTTATATCGCAAGGAAACGACCTGATACGAGTGCAGTGCGCATTCGTTGATACGCCTGAGGTTGAGAAGGTTAACGAGTTTATCGGTAGTCAGCGTGGATATGCATCAGCATTTATGCTACCTGCATATTCAGGAGCCGAAGGAGGTGGAAATGATCCCGGAGAGGTAGATATGAGTAAGAAAGACCCTATGTTTGATGAGGCCGCCAGAGTGGTGGTTATCAATCAATCGGGTTCTACTTCGCTCATTCAACGCCGTTTTTCAATTGGATATAACCGAGCAGGTAGAATTATCGACCAACTGGAGGCTGCCGGCATAGTGGGCCCCTTTGAAGGAAGCAAGGCACGAGCAGTTTTAGTTAACGATGAAGTAGAATTGGAACGAATTTTGAATAACTATAAATAATAAAACATAACCAACAATAAAATTATGAGAATAATAACATTATCAATAGCGCTGATGCTTGCATTTACAGTGGGTGCGCAAAATGATGAGGCTGCAAAGGCAAAGGAGATACTCAATAAAGTATCAACCAAAACCCGTCAGTATCAAAGTATTAAAGCCAACTTTAGTTTTGAATTGGAGAATCTTCAGGATAATATAAAAGAGAAGCAGGATGGCTCTATCTTGCTTAAGGATGGCAAATACAGAATTGAAGTAATGGGAGTAGTTAACTACTATGATGGTTCAACACTTGCCACATGGATGAAAGATGCCGATGAAGTTAACATATCGGAGCCCGATATGAGCGATGATACAATGCTAAATCCGGCCAATATTTTCACCATATATGAAAAAGGTTTTAAACTTAAATATATTGGCGAGAAAAATATTGCTGGTGCTACAATGTATGAAATTGACCTCTATCCTGAGGATAGAACAAAGCCGTTCTCAAGGGTGAAACTGATGATTAACAAAGCTACAATGCAGATACACAGTTTTATGCAACAAGGTAAAGATGGTAATAACTACACAATTACCGTAAAAAAAATGGAAACCAACGTTGCTACCACCGATGCTGACTTCAAATTCGATAAAGCAGCCAATCCCAAAGTGCAGGTAGTTGACTTGAGATAATACTATTATAGAAAACATAAAAAAGGCTGTCGCAAACGTGACAGCCTTTTTTATGTTGTTGAAATAGTGTAATTTACCATTTATACACTAGTCCAAAACCAAACAGTTGTTTAAACTGTGCCCTAGCACCACGCTCCTCACCTGCCGAGTTAATATACTTAATATCATCATCATAGAGCATATTAAGTTTGATAAGTGCCGATAGATACTCATTAACCTTTAGGTTAAGACCAGCCTCAAGGTCAATATCTATATTCTGAGGAGTATCGGCCAAGTTGGAGAAGAGATCAATACGTGTATATCCATCCACATTTTTAACAATATTATCCTTCTTAGCAGTCATTTTAGCCAGCGCACCATACTCAGCCCTGAACTTATCGCCCGGGTCAACACCAAAAGCACCTGCCTGCGAAAGTACATCATCCTGCACAATAGTCATCTTGGAGCTTAAGGGTGAAAGATAAAGCATAAAGTTATCATTAGGCTTATACTGCATACCGAGCGAAATATTGGCAAAAGCCGGAGCCATAAAACGCGATATGACTACCGAGTTTTTTGGTGGATCTTGATAACCATCATCAAACTGGGTTTTGAAATCGGCCAGTGCCGAGTAGTACCAATGGGAGCCTGCCTCATAGCCAAACTGGGTGGCAAATTGAAGTTTATCCTCACTTTTCACCATATTTTCGCTACCTTGCTTAGTCAAACCGTAACCAAGGTCGAGTGTGTTATCCCAAATAACACGCCCTTTTTTGTAGTTGGCAAAAGTCTTGAACAGAAAAGTTCCCGACATAGAGTTTTTACCCCCCGCAGCCCAATTGGTGAGCGACACCTGGTTGAAAGTAAACGACGATTGACCACCAATCGTCCAGCTGGGCACCGAATCGGCCGGTGCTTGTGAGAATCCCGTTACGGCAAAAGCTGTCAGAATAAATAATAATCCTGATTTTTTCATATTACTGTTACTGTTTAAAAATAATCAAAATAAATTGTTTATGATATAACACATTCATCAATCAAAATGTTGACTACATAATGATAAATATCAGCAAAGATAATTCTACTGATAATAATAATCAACCATAGCTTGATGAGAGCACCATAAATGTAGAGCAATGGCACATATGGTTATTTGTAGAGAGATTCTAAGTTATTCTTACTGTTTCAGATGTATCTCCCTACGCTGATGGGCAAACTTAACACTCTTACTGTCAAATTCACGCTTAACATTCTCATTCATATAGAAATACACCTCCCAATAATCGCTTGTTGCTGCCCACACACGGCATACAAACTCCATACCGCTGTCGGTTAGTGTCATTACCTCGGTAAGTGGCTTTGGGTCATTTAGAATTTTAATGTTGCGACTCACAATTCCGTCTATTATGGTTCTGATAGCCATTATATCGTTATTATAATCAACCGAGAACCTCACTTCAACCCGCCGCCTATCCATCTTCGAGTAGTTGATAATCACGCCTGTAGCCAAACCGCCATTGGGAATCACCACTGCCTTGTTGTCGGGAGATAGAATAAAAGTATTGAAAATCTGAATCTCCTGCACGGTGCCAAGATATCCCTGAGCCTCAATAAAATCACCCACCTTAAAGGGCTTAAGCACAAGCAGTATTACCCCTCCGGCCACATTTTGCAGTGTGCCCGAAAAGGCCATACCTATGGCAAGACCGGCAGCACCCA
>CAZWOA010000039.1:0-16859 GCA_964635545.1 uncultured Marinilabiliaceae bacterium | reverse complement strand
CACCTGTGGTAAAATATCTATATTTATAGATTCAATTTTTTCCTGCATAACTGAAAATGGTTAATTGCATTATCAAATTTATCATATATTATTTAAAAAAGTAGCAGAAAACTAATTTTAACGGATATTAACTTTGAATTCGTATTGGTATTTTGTTTTATTGGATAATAATCAATTACTTGCGCTTTATTTTTTTGCATTATGAGAATACCTGAAATAGATAAAAACACAAAAGCCCTAATTTTCGATATGGATGGCACCCTGCTCAACACCATAACTATTCACTACCAAGCATGGGAAACGGTGTGCCGAAAATATGGAATTGAAGTAAATAAAGATTATTTTCTGGCTTTAACCGGTCGCCCTATAATGGAGATTGCCACCAGTATTGTAAATGATTTTAATGCTGATGTAAAACCGGAGATACTACTTAAAGAGAAAGAGGATATGGTAAGTGCTTATAATAAGCCAATTGAGCTTATAGAGCCTATCGTTAAACTGGTTTACGATTACGCCAATGTTCTGCCCATGGCTGTTGGTACTGGCAGTAACAGAGAAAAGGCGTTAGATATGTTAAACAAAACTAATCTTATATCCTACTTCGATTGTGTGATAACTGCCGATGATGTAACCAACGGAAAACCGCATCCTGAAACTTTTTTACGATGTGCCGAACATATGGGAGTTGACCCGAAATTTTGCCAGGTGTTTGAAGATGGTCCGGCCGGAATTGTGGCTGCCCAAGATGCAGGCATGATAGCCACCGACGTGAAGCCTTTTTATAATAAGCCTGTGTGGAATTAATATTCGTTATAGCCCAAATCACGGGCTATTCGTTTATAAATTTTAGCCTCCTCCTTATCGCCCAGTTTGTGGCATACTTTTGCTAAAAAGAAGTAGCCCTCAGCTCTTTTATCGTCAAGGCGCACTGCTTTGTACAAGTCCTGATAAGCTGCATTATTCTGATTCATAAGCATATACGTTTTGCCGCGCCCCAGAAGTACATCATACGATTTAGGCTTTACGCTCAGTGCTTTATTGTAATCTTTAATGGCCCGTTCATACTCACCCGTATTGCTAAAAATAGTAGCACGCAGCAGAAGTGCGTCGTATAATTTTGGGTTTAATGTAAGTGCCTTATTTAGGTTTCCTATGGCAGCTCCATTATCTTTATATTCTGATATACAGGTGTTTGCCATCAGGTAATATTCCCGAGCAAACTCCTCAACACTCTTTAGCTGACGGTCGATAGTGCGCTGTAATTCAGCCACTTTACTCTCTAGGCGTACTATTTTCGACAGTTTCAGAGCCACAAAACGCCTCACGGCAGGTCGTTTAAGCTCATTGCGCCTATCCACACCTTCGGCAAAAGCATCTACCGACTCTCTAAACTTGTTTACCTTAAAGGTGCGCATAGATTCGCGATAGAAATCATCAGCCTGGGCCTTTTCAAGCTCCGACTCTATCAGGTGGCGATCGTTGGCCGATCGGGAAAAGACCACAACTTCGTTATTCACAATCACATCACGGGGCGAGATGCGGGTTTTAAGCACAATACCCTCCAACGAACGGCAACGGCTAAGTGCTACATACAGCTGTCCGCCGGCAAATGCACCACCACTGAAGTCGATTATAACCTTATCAAAAGTGAGTCCCTGACTCTTATGCACAGTTATGGCCCACGCCAGTTTTAAAGGGAACTGGGTAAAAGAGCCCAACTCCTCTTCCACCACCCGCTTCTCCTCCTCATCATAGCTATATCGGATATTGCGCCACACATCACGCTCTACGTTATATATGTCGCCACTATCCATCTCCACCTCGATACCATCATCAGATATTTTATGTATTCGGCCTAAAGAACCGTTATACCAGCGTCGCTCCATATCATTTTTCACAAACATAACCTGCGCATCCTTCTTCATAATCAGGCTCTTACCCGTTGGCAACGATGATTCGGGAAACTCACCATTTATTTCTCCTTCAAAAGTAATTTCCTTATGCGGAAGCTCTTTTAGTTTGCTTTCATTGATATAATCTACCGAATCGCGGCGGGTGGCGAGAGTTATAAACAGCTCGGACACTGGCACATTGAATGAAGGATTGAACCGGCTATTAACTGCCTCAATATCAGCAGTTTTTGCAACATTTAGCCGCACCTTATCTAGCAACTCAAGGAAAGTTCCCTCGTTTTGGCGATACACCTTTTTAAGCTCAATCTGCACAAGCGGTATCTCTTGAAAAACCCTGGCCGAGAAAAAATATGGAGTGCGATAGGAGCGTTTAAGAATATCCCACTCTTCACGCCGCACAACAGGTTCAAGCTGAAACACATCACCAACCATAAGCAGTTGTTTGCCCCCAAATGGCAAGTGACGGTTTTTGGTGTAGGCACGCAACACCTTATCAACAAAATCGAGAAGATCGCACCTCACCATCGACACTTCGTCTATGATTATCAGGTCGGTCTCTCTTATAAGTTTAACATGCTCTTTGCGGTACTTCAGAAAATCGAAAATCCGGTTATCCTTAAACGTAAAATCAGGATCATCGGGCAGTATGGGACGAAAAGGAACCTTAAAAAAAGAGTGAATTGTAACCCCTCCTGCGTTAATAGCCGCAATACCTGTGGGTGCCACCACTACGGCGCGCTTAAAAGTATGGCGGCATATATAACGCAAAAAAGTTGACTTACCCGTTCCGGCGCGCCCGGTCATAAATACCGATGTGCTGGTGTTTTGAATCAGCTTATAAACATCAGCAAACTCAGGATTGTCAAGGTCCAGATTATCAGCTTCTTCAACCATAAATCAATCCTCCCCGCTGGTCTCCACTTCATTGGAGCCGAAACGCTTAATAACATTATAAGCCTTAAAAATTCCCAGTTCGCCCGCCTTACTTAAATCGGCTGTGCCTTCTGTCTCTTTCTCAAGATAGAGCCTTACCAGGCCACGATTGAAATAAGCCTCAGAGAAATCGGCATTAATAGATATTGCTTTGTTAAACATCTCTTCGGCACGCTTAAAATCACGCTTATGGCAATATATTATACCTAAGTTGTAATATGCAAATTCAAAATCGGGGTCATTCTCAACCACATTATTCAAATCATCAATAATAAGGTCGTAATCAACAATGGTAGATATGGTTTGCTCCTGCTGTTTGGGTTTATTACTGCCCAAATTGATTGAAATATCCACAGGATTCACAGGTTTGCTTTGCTCTATGCTGCGTATTGCCTCCACCATCTTATATCGGGTATAAGCACGGCTGAAAAGAGCAATAACCTTACTGTTACCACGCTTCACACACACATCATACTCCGATATGGCACTGTTATAATTGAGCACTATACCATACAGAACGCCCCTGACAAAGTGAAGCTCTGTTTCGTTCGGGTCGAGCAATATCTCTTCAGATACATAACGTATCTTATCGAAGAAATAGGCAGAACTGCCACCATCGCTCTCCAGCTCTCTGTTAGTAAGTCGCAAGTTTTTATCGTAAACCTTCTTGCTGTTAAACTTCTCAACTGCCGGCTCATAATATTTCGCTTTGGGCAGAATTGTATCACCTGTGTAGAACGATAGTCCGAACATAGGCTCCAAGTCGATGATTATATCCCGATTCTGAATCCGCCCCCTGATGGTCTCATTTTTCTCAACCTCCATATCGGCCTCGTCAAAATCGTCGAACATTGCCATCTGGTTATGCTTGCGCAGGTCGCGGTCGGTATTCCGGCGTGTCTCTTTCTCCTTTTCTGACTTCTTATCGTTATTTTTATCGCCTTTTTTATCATCCTTGGGCCTTTTATTATCCTCATCAAGATCGGCCTTTAATCCTTGCGCTTTCCTGTCCTGGTCGAGTTTATAAGCAGTCATGTAATCACGCTGGGCACCCTGCATATCATTGAGTTTCTCCTTAACCAATGACCTGTAGTAATAAACGGGACCAAATTCAGGATACTCATCCACCACCATGTTAAGGTCATCCAATGCTTTATACAGTTCGCCTGTTTCATAATATAACAACCCCCTGCTATAATGAGTCATCATATCGTTAGGCTCAAGGGCAAGCACCTTGCTGAAATCGTCGATGGCGCGGTTTATATCGCCCACTTGAGCACGCAAAATACCACGGTTTGAGTAAGCCAAAGTGCTGCGCGGCTCCATCTCTATCACCTTATCGATATCGTCGAAAGTACCCCTCAAATCATCGAGCTGGTATCGCACCACGGCACGGTTCATATAGTAGGATGCATCATTGGGACGCAACTTTACCGCCTTGTCATAATCGGCCAGTGCCAATTTATAATCCTTGGTTTGATATTGAAGCATGGCTCTATAGGCATACCCTTCGGGCATATAAGGATTTATCTCAACCACTTTATTGAAACTCTCAAGTGCTTTCAAGGTATCACCCTTTTGGATATATGCCACACCCATATTTAGATATGCGCCGGTCTGCCGTTTATCATATTTAAGTACATTGAGATAATCCTCAATTGCTTCATCATATTTCTTCTGATTAATATATGCTATACCCCTATTCATCAACAGGTTAAGATTTTCAGGTTCTACCTTTAGTCCTGCCGTAAAATCATCGAGTGCTGCCTTATAATCTTTCTGACGCTGCTTCACTATGCCACGAAGGTTATATACATTAACCATAAAAGGATTTATCTCTATAGCTTTAGTACAATCATCCTCAGCACCTTTCATGTCATCTAAATTATACTTAGCCACAGCTCTAAAATAGTATGGCTCAGCAAGATATGGTTTTGCATTGATCACCCGGTTGAAGTACTGTATCGAGAGAACATAATCTTCAAAATAGAGAGCATTCCGCCCGATGGTCAACACCAAGTCGGTATTAACCTGCGAAAACAGAATTCCCGGAAAGAACCAGAGAGATAGAAACAATATTTTTCTTATCATATTATATTGATGCTCCTTTATTCAAATTCAATAATCAGTAAATAAACGAATAATTTTGGATTTTTTCGTTACCTACTGCATCTTTAACTTTAACTACCAGATTATGTTTTGTCCCTTTTTTGAGTTTCATTTTTGATAAGTCACCCCTTAGCAATGCCGCTTTGTACTCATACTCAAATAGTTGCCATTTGCCGTCTATTTCACATCGGTAGGATGATATTCCACTTCCATCATCTTTTATTGTGATATCGAGATAGCGTTTGGCACTATAATCATTGTTGGTTACGGGCTTAATGGTAACCGTAGGTGCCACATTATCGGCCAATACCGTAAAACGGCCAAACTGACGCGACTTAACCACCAACCTGTTATTAAGCACTCCGCCACCCATATAGCTTACTTTATTGTTACGGTCGATGGCTGCAATATAGGATTTATCCTGATTTTGTATCAAATTATCAGGGATGGCAATAGATAATTCATAGGGATTTTGAATTGCAACATCGTAATTTCCAACCTGATAGACCGGATTTGTAAATGATTGATGCTTACTTATCGCAATTTTAATTATCTCATCTTTATAAGTTGATTCAGGTGCAATATATATCGATAAATCATCAGTATCATACACGAAGCTTCTGTTCCACAGCACTTTGTATTCATTATTGCCCGGTTTTTTATCTGTAGGATTCTGTGACGGCTCCACACCCACAAGCACAAACTCAACAATCGACAGATTATTACTGGCATCACAAATTTCATACTTCAAATTTTTATGCTCGCCTGGAATAACCTCAATCATCTGGTGCTTACGGTAAACATCCAGTTTATTGTTGGGATCTACAAAGCTCTTTTGAATAAAACGGGTGTTCTGTACCCTATCGGCATAATCGATATAACTATTTATGTATCTTGTGGTTGCAAATGATATACGACTAAGGTTACTGTGGAAAACAAGCACATCATCACAAAACAGCTTTATATCGGCAATGCCACATTTACGGTGATTATTGGTAAGAAAATCGATTGTGTGCACGCCCACACCTATTTCTCCCGCCACATTGATATACTTTTTATCCTTCAGAACATATTTACCACCCGATGGCACAAGCGGAAAATATATTGCATTACCACCTTTCTCTACAGTGGAGAAACTACCCAATGGATATACCTTGACGCCATACACTGCAGGAGGTACATCATCCTTAATATTAGCAAGATAGCTCATAGGCTCAATTGGGTCTTGAGTTTTTGTATCTCGTATTTCAAAATGCAGATGTGGACCGCCCGAACTGCCTGTATTACCGCTTAAAGCCACCTGCTCGCCAATGGTTACCTTAATTTTTCCGGGTTCCGGAAGAATCTCCACCTCATACGACTCCTCGTCATATTGAGTGGCACGCACAAGCGAGTCTATACGCCCCACATAACCATCAAGGTGGGCATAAACAGATGTCTGTCCGTTGGGATGGTCGATGTAGAGAGCCTTTCCATAGCCACCTGAAGATATTTTAATACGAGATACATATCCCGACATCACCGAATAAACAGGCACACCAATGCGCCCAACAGTTGACAAATCGGTGCCCGAGTGAAAATGGTTGGAACGGAGCTCGGCAAAGCTTCCACTCACCACCGGAGTAACCTTCATTGGCTGAGCAAAGCCTTCATTACTCTGCGCAAAGAGAGTATTAGCACCAAAAAACATTAAAAAAGGCAATATATATCTCATATTATAACATTCTATTGTGGTTGAAAAAATAATTTGGGTTGAAAATAAGAAATATGAAGAATATTTTTAAATATAACGCAACCTTTATATAAAAGTTCCATCTTTTAAAATGTAAACCAAGTAATTATCAATTTAAAACTAGGAGAGTAAAGTTATGAGAACCATTTTCAACATTAAAAATTCAACCCAAATCAAGAATCTTATAAAACACACTCTTATTTTAGTTATAGTTGCTGCGACTACTACATCATGCCTTAAAGACGATGGCTATTCGCTAGATAAATTTTGGATAGATTATGGAGTTATCAGCGGTGATAACAAGAGCTTTACAATTGTTACCGATAACGGGAAAGTACTTTTTCCCTCAGCTTCGGCAATATCGTTGGTAAATGTAAAAGACAGTATGAGAGTTATAGTAAATTACACCATACTTGGCGATGCCCCTCAGAGTGATTTGGATTATTATGTGAAGATAAACGGAATGCAGCTAGTGCTTAAAAAAGATATCTTGACATTTGAAGAGGCAGTATCCGACTCGATAGGTAACGACGGGTTAAAAATAAACAATGTGTGGCTTACACCCAAATACGACCTTCTTAATGTGGAATTTCAATACCCGGGAAGTCCATATCATGCACACATGATAAATCTGGTTATCAATCCTGAAAATAAGGTTGATGAAGATGGAAATATAATACTTGAACTGCGCCACAATAAAAAAGGCGACCCTTATACCAATCCGCTACTTTCAGGACGAGCATCATTCGACCTGAGAAGTATAAGGCAAGATGGTGCTACCAAAGTAGGATTTGTACTGAAATCAAAAGGAATAACACCTGATAGCGATTATAGCGAGACGGGAGTTTATGAGTATGGTGATTCAAATTCCGAAGGAGCAAAATAAGCAGAGTTTAAGTAATGGAAGGAAGAATCCCAAATAAATGAAAAATGAGCGAAGCGACTGTCGATACTTAGGCAGTTGCTTTTTCATTAATCACCTTCAACCAACTAAAAATATTTTAGTATTGTTTTTTTGAATGTATTTCTATCGATTGGTTTGGTGATAAAATCATCAACACCCGATTTTAGTGCATTCTCCATATCATTCACTGTTGAGTATGCAGTTTGGGCAACAATAGGTATCTCCGGATATTCAGCCTTAATAATTTTTGTAGCCTCAATGCCATCCATTATCGGCATTTTTATATCCATAAGTACCAAGTCTATATCTTTATTGCTACGGCAAAGTTCTACTGCTTCAAGTCCGTTTTTTGCATGTAACACGCATATTTCTACCTCGTCTAATCGTTCGAGAATAGTCTCGATATACAAAAAGTTAATCTCCTCATCTTCAGCAACTAATATAATCACACAGTTTCCCTTCATACCTTTGCGCATATCATTAAGAGCCTCATAATCAATAGAAGCATCTGCCGGATTAAATGGTATTGTTAGATAAAAAGTGGTACCCTCTCCCACCACCGACTCAACAGAAATATCGCCACCAAGCAACTGTGCATTCTCTTTAGAGATAGATAAACCTAGGCCCAAACCACCATGAGTCGATGCAACTGCCCTATCGCCTTGTGAAAATCGCTCGAAAATAATACTACGATTTTCCGGATTAATGCCGATGCCGGTATCTTTAATATAGATAACAATTTTACTATCCTGCAAATAATATCCTACCTCTACGAATCCTTTACTGGTAAACTTCAAAGCATTATCTATCAGATTATCAAGTATTTTAACCAATTTTGATTTGTCGCTTATAATATTACTCTCTCTGTCTTTAAGTCCTTTTTTGAGGTATAGATGTAACTTACGCTCGGATGACTGTTTATTATAAACGGCAAACATGGTTTTGAGCAGCTCATTAAGGTTAAAAGCCTCCTCATATACCTTCTGCTGCTTAGTTTCTAATACCGAAATCTCAAGAATATCATCAATAATTCTTAACAACTGACTGGCACTATTATATATAATTTTAGTATAATAATTTTGCTCCTCCTTTGATATTCCGGGTGTCTCAAGTAATTCACAGAATCCCATAATGCCATTCATTGGTGTACGCACCTCATGCGACATATTATTTAGGAACTCTGTTTTCAGCTTATTGGCCAATTCTGCTTTCTCTTTTGCTTCGCGCAACTCGCGGTTGGCATTATACAGCTCTTTATTAACCAATTGATACTCCACGTTCTGTGCTTCAATAGCATCATTCTTCTCTTTCAGGTTCTGTTCATACAGTTTTTGGTCGGTAATATCTTGAGCTGTAAATATCAGTATATCATTACTTTCATACATTGCGGCCGATGCTGAGAGTAGAATATCAATAATCTTACCATCTCCCCGCACCCACTGAGTTTCCAATACACAAATACCATCACCGCTCAGTTGTCTGAACATCTCAAGGCGCATACGGTTGAACTCCTCGCTGGATAGATATAAATTCTTTGTATCCTCCCTCATAAGTTCCTCTTTGCTATATCGGCTCATTTGCACGAGTTGGTCATTGACATCAATAAACTTGCCATTCATTACCGAGCCCATTCCCACGGGAGCAACTCTAAATATCTGTTCGATTTTGTTACGTGTATAAATTAGATTATCATTGGTCTTTTTACGTTCAGTTATATCAGCAACATAAACAGCAATAGATGAAATCTTATTATTCTGAGAATCAATTACCGGGAAGAGGCTATGCTCAATTACAAACCCTTTATCTTCGATAATAAACTTCATCGGCTTACCGGTTTCAAAGGCTTTGTCATAGTGATGACGAACAGTTTTTGCAATATCTTCGGGTATGATATCCCATAAGTTTTTCCCTTCAATATCGTGACAATCCATTCCGAGAAAAACAGCAAATGGATCATTGGCCATTATTATCACATCCTTATCATCTACCAGGAAAACCGATTCGGTGGTAGCATTTAGAATAGCTTTGGCATTCTCATTAATAATCCTTAATTCACGCTCAAATCTTTTCTTCTCATTAATATCAGCCAAGAGAAGAAAAACGCCGTCATTCTCCACATTTTTATCTATAATGGGCGAGAAAGATATTGTAAACCAATGAATTGAACCATCCCTATTTTTAAAGCCACGCTCATATATAATTGGCAGATTATTCTTAAGATACTCAATCATCTTTTCGTGATTATCTATCTCCGACTCATGTATGAAATCAATTAAATGCCTGCCCACCAACTCATCAACAGAGTAACCTAATGCAGATGCAAATTTATTATTTACATAAGCAATTTTTCTTTCAGGATTAATAAAAAGCATCCCCTCATTTGTTGCCTTGTCGTAGAAATCGAACCTTTGCGCCAAAGTTTTAAGGCGCATTTCCTCAATAATTCTATCCGAAACATCATGAATAAGGGATGAAAGCAACTTCTTACCATCATGATTTACAAAAGGGGTTGAATGCACCTCCACATCCCTCACCAAGCCGTTGGCAAGGCGATGCTTAAAGAGAAATAAATTGGATTCTAAACGAGCTGCCTTTTCTATATTAGCCTTTATAGCTTCGGGTGATAATGTCTGTAAGTCTTTGATATTGAGCTTTTGAAACTGCTCTTTAGTGTAGCCGTAGAATTGACAGGCAGTTTTATTTACATCAATTATATCTCCCGTATCGGGATCGATAATTATATTGGGCACCAACAACTCGTCAAATAGAGTTTCATATCTATTTTGGCGAGCAGTCATTTCATTTAAAGAGTGGCGCAAAGAGTTCAGCTCTCGCTTAAGCTCCTCGTACTCTTCCCTTGAATATGAATCTTTACCTATCATATTATTCATATTTCTTTCCCAATTAATTACTAATTTAATTAATTATCCTGAAAATAACCATAGGTACAATAAATAATTTAATTATTATCTACATTATGTTTTCTTTATGTAAATTGAATATAATTTTAACGATTGGCTGCAACCTTGTCTTCATCGGTGATATCGCGCAAAACCCTGCACGGATTTCCAACGGCCACCACATTGGATGGTATATCGGCTGTAACCACACTGCCCGAACCTATTACACTGTTACTGCCAATAGTAACACCCGGATTAATAACCACATTGCCGCCAATCCACACATTATCGCCAATAGATATGGGAAGAGCGTATTCATGCCCCTCATTACGATTGATGTGATGCAAAGGGTGTGATGCCGTGAAAATACCCACATTAGGACCTATAAGAACATTTTTGCCAATGGTTACTAGCGCACAATCGAGCACAGTGAGGTTGAAATTTGAGTAAAAATTATCGCCCACAGAGATATTATACCCATAATCGCAATGGAAAGGGGGTTCTATATATGAATTGACTCCTGCACTACCAAGTATCTTTATTAAAAACTCCTTGCGAAACGTTAGTTCCGATGGCCTGGAGTTATTAAAATCATACAGATATTCTCGTACACGTAATCTATCATCAACCAGTTCTTTATCTGTAGCATTGTAAAGCCCTCCGGCTATCATCTTCTCCTTCTCTGTTATCATTTTCAAAATATCAGTTGATATAGCATCCTGAAAATACCCGGAGCAACTTTTTTGTTTTTCATCTCTTCAATAGCTTCTTTCACCTGCTGATTTATCTCTTCACTTGGCTCAATAGCCTCAGGAAGCTCATTATCGGAGTAAGACTGTGCTAAAAGATCAAGTGGTGTAAGGTCGGGATTTTGCATTATCTCATTTTTCCATACCGCAGCATCTTCATATATCTCATCGAGCAGAAAACCTGTCCATTCACCTATCACATAGCTTTCATTATCAACTCCCGGCATTTCATATGGCTTTGAATTGCTGCTTCGAGCCAGAACTCCCAATGCACTTTTCAGTGTCGTAGCAGAGTTAACTTGCTCAGGATATGAACTATACAAACTTGAAATTATCTCAAAATAGTGTGCAGTACCCTCTATCCTATCGTAATATCGCGCAGCCAAATTGTCATCGGCATGTTTTTCCTTATAATGGTTATAATTGGCTATAACCTGCATTATTATTGAGTCGCGCAGGGAAACTGACTCTGCAGCATTGGCATCAACCAGTAATCTATATATTAAATGTCGCTCGGTGCGTGCTTCTGCATCTTCAATACGTGGGTTGCGTGCCCTGTTGTGAATGGTTTCGGGTGAAGCCCAATTATTATCCTGCTACATCGCATGGAACATCTCATGCGAATAGGTTAAAAACAGGTCGTAAGTGCCAAGATACTGATAATACTGATACTCTAGCAGGTTTTTTAAAGCCTCTTCCGACAATGCAAGATAAACGCCATTGATAGTATCATTACTAAAAGGATTAAACCCGATATTGAATCGAGAACGCACAGGGCAAAGTTCACGCAGCTCTTCGGTAGTAATTTTGGTAACGGTGCCTTCGGGCGATATCAGCCATGATTTGTTATGCTCTATGCTCTCAACAGCCGCATAAAGGTTAACAACCTTATTGCCAGGCCACAACACAGGTGCTATATGGTTATAATTCCTAATTTGACCGGCAAATACCGGAATAAAAGAATCGGCATCCTTGGCAGCAGGCCGGCAGTTTACCCCGAAGCAGAATCCATCTTCCTCTATATCGGGGATAGTGGCTATGGCACTATACGGAATTGGATAGATAAACTTATGCCCCACATAAATAGTGAGTAATACTAACAGTATAAGCGCTACAAAAGCAATAACGCAGAACTTTAAAAACTTCAGTAACTTTCTCATAGTAATTCGTTTTTTCAAATATAACCGATACACTATCAAAATGAATAGTGCATCGGTATATTAACTAAAAATAGTGCTTTAAATCCAAAAAAACGAAAACTCAAAAAAAAATATAATATTTTATCGTGGACCTTGCGATGTTCCCACTGTTGTCACCGCCCCGGCAGCCGATCCGGTGGTAAATGTTCCGGCCGACGAACCTTTGGAATATGTGGCATCGGTAAACAGACCATGGAAATCGGTTCCTCCACTGATGCTTCCTCCTGTGTAGATTGTGTATCCGGTACTTTGATCCAACAACGGACTACTGAACAGCATTATCATATTTCGCGTATATGTTCTTGGCATTTTGATAGTTAATATCTCCTTGCCTGTTGACGTATTTTCAATATGCAGATACTGAACATTGGTTGAGGAAGTGTTGAAAATCAACGACCTCTGGGTGCAATAAGATGCTGTAGGTGAGCTTGTTGAACCACCAACACCAATTATGGTACCACCTGTGATTGTGAAACGGCTGTTATCGCAATCGAGTCCCGCCTCGGCCTGTGAAGCTCCTGCAGCAATAATCAAACCGCCTGTGATAGAGAGTGTTCCATTAGAGTCGATGGCATCATTGGTAACACTGTTGCAGTATATCTTTCCGCCATCAATCTGGATATGATTTGATGCGTTTATTGCATCATCGTAGGCTTCAATATCAAGTTCGCCTCCTGTAATGGTAAGTGTTGTCTTACTTTCGAGCCCTTCGGCTTCAGTCTTTGAAGTGCGTATTTTTATCACACCACCATTAACAGTGAGATTGCCGTCACTTTTAATCGCTTTGGCTGCTGTATCGTTATTTTTATCGTAAACATACTGATCGCCGGTGGTAGTTGCAGTAACTGTTCCACCATTGATTGTCAACGTGCCGTCGGCACTAATACCTTTGCCTCCTTTACCGGTTGACAACAATGTGAGCGTGCCATCTTCCATCATGAAATTGCCATCGCATTTAATGCCTGCAGCTGAAGATATATCAGCTTCATCAGCATCCCATATTGCATCTCCGGCGCAGCTCACCGAAATATCGCCACTGCTAATGGTAATATTACCCGATGGCTTAATCCCTTTAGATGCTGCTCCATAGGTGGTTACATAAATTTTTCCATCAGTACCAATATTGATATCAAACTTTGACTTTATGCCATGCCCCTTTTCTCCGGTTGTCACCACGGTAATATCTCCTCCGGTGATTAAGATGGGGTTCTTTTTGCTTTCACTCTCAATGCCGTCGCCCACCGAACGCACAGTAATGCTGCCACCAGAGATTGTTATCTCATCGTTGGTATGAATACCGTCGCTCACAGCCTCTTTAATATTTAGAGTACTATTATTGAAAGTTAGCGCACCATCGGTGCAGAGAGCATGTTTGTATTTACCCCTGATTTCGAGATTACCGGAACCTTCAAACACAATATTTCCCTCTGTGAAGAAAGTTGCTTTCATATCTTCGCCATCAGTAACAACGTAATTTGAGCCATCAATTAACCTATTATTGGTTTTATCAACAACGGTAATATTACATCTCTTTTTATTCTGAATATTTATGGCGGCTCCTGCAGAATTGGTTATTCCCACACCGTTTAGAATTAGTCCGAATTTATATTCACCATATATTTTTACCGATCCATCGGGAGTGATGCCCGAAAGCACATAATTAATCTCCTTATCAGTAATAGATGATGTTACCACCACATGACCGTTAGTTGTCTGAACCGTAATACCCTTATTATCAAAAGGATTGGTTACGGTAACATCTGTTGACGAAAACGCTATCAGCACAGCATTATCATAACTCACATTTTGCGAGTTTGTATTCAAATCGCCATCTGCAGTATTTCCTTCATCATCAGGAATCACCGGAGTAGTTTCCTCTTGATTTATCTCTTCTTCAAGTTCCGAATCATCCTTACTGCAACTATAAATCGCAAAAAATGCGAAACATATACATATCATCAATTGATTCTTTCTCATAACAGGCTGTTTTTTAATGATTAATGAATCAAAATTACAGCAACTATATACCGGAAATAAAATAATTCTATCAACAATAGGAATTTTTCAATTAACAGATTATCATTTCTAACCAAACCGTGATTAGAATTTCAACATCACCTTGTCACGCATTGACTCAGTAACAGGTGTATCTACGCCCAACTCCTTACCAAGTCTCATTATGGTACCACTATAAATATCCATCTCGTTTTTATCTCCTTTCGTCTCCACATCGCGTTGGAATGATGTTTTAGTATCGTGTGGAAACTGCAAAGCCTTGGCGAAAGTGGATTCTACAATGCCACTCTCCAAATCAACATTCAGACGATGTGCAATAGTCTCAATTTCAGTCATTATGGATTTGGTAATTCCGCCCATTTCCGTGTCCTTGGCCACTTCACCCATGGTGCGGTCGAATGCCGCAGTTACCAGCGCATAGGATGCAATAAGCATATATTTAATCCATATTGCCACTTCAACGTTCTCTTCCCATGTAAAATAGACTCCCGACTCACGTAGAATATCAATCAGTAAATCAGGCTTATAGGCAGGATGAACAGGGTCGCGGCCAATAAGTATTTTGCTGTTCTTGCCGTTTTGGCTTATCACTCCCGGGCTTTCGATATGAGTGCCGATATAGACGCACGACGGTAAAATAATTTGTGTGTGAAGATGCTTTCTTAGTCGGTCGTAGATATCAACTCCATTTAGCAGTGGTAAAATTATGGCATTGTCATTGGTTATTTTCAATAAATCCTTAGCTGCACCATCCAAGTCATACGACTTAACAGATAGAATAACAATATCACACACCGGGATATCATTCACACTATCGGTGCATAGTTTTGGCACTACATTTACAACCTCCCCACTGCCAATTCTTTTGAGCGACAATCCATTTTTACAAATAGCTTCCTTATGTTTGCCACGTGCAACAAAATAGATATCGTGCACTGCGCCAAACTTTTGACCAATCACTGCACCGTAGTATCCACCTACTCCACCAACGCCGTAAAAACAAATTTTCATATCAACTATTGTTTTCTATATTCAACAGGATTATTGATTAATGGCAACTAACTATCAGTTAGTTTTTTGTTTGAAATACAAGATAGCAAATTAATCATAAATAAGGATAAACCCAACAATTTACGCATAAATAAGTCAGGATGCACTGCTGATTATCAGACACTTACAAGACTGAAATTATCTGTATTTTAACATGCCAAAAGCAGAAATCACGAAACTGTTCCTATATTCTGTTTTTATTCTGATAACTCACAATGTACTTTGAAGGAGCACTTGGTACTTCAAGATGGTTATGGTTTACTATTTTCAAACTTAGTTCATTGCTTATATTACTAACAGACTAACTTGCAGAAAATTGACAGAATAGCATTGCTACCAAATGTGTCTAACAGTTATAACCCTTTTGTCGCTTGTTGCTGTTGTGTTTTTTGATCAATAGATTAAAGGATAAACGATTATAAGTCAAATAATTTGCGAAAATAAAATTACATTTGCCATAAGAGAATATTATGTTGTTGCTTAAGCTCTATAGTAATTAGAGTTACATAATTATCCTCTTATTTTTATTATTTAGGATGATATTGCATAACAAGCTTAGAATACTTAAAACAAATTAATATGTTAATGTTTATCAATTGGGATTTAGATCCTGAATTAGTTAATCTTTTTGGTAAAATATCAATCAGATACTACAGTATTTTGTTTATTATAGGCTTATTATCAGGTTATTGGGTTGTTAAAAGAGCATATATGCGGGAGAAAATTCCCATAGAAAAACTTGACTCTTTAGCAGTGTTTATTTTTGCAGGTACAGTTATTGGAGCAAGATTAGGGCATTGTTTGTTTTACGACCCAGTGTACTATTTATCTAATCCTTTAGAGATGTTACTTCCTATTCAATTTGTAAATGGATCAATAAAACTAACTGGTTATCAAGGGTTAGCTAGTCATGGTGGAGCCTTAGGTGTATTAATAGCAATTATTTTTTATTCTAAGAAAAATAAGATTGCAATTTGGTCAATTCTTGACAAAATTGCATTGGCAGTGCCTCTATCCGTTTGGGTAATCTAATGAATTCAGAAATTATTGGGAACCAAACAAATATTCCATGGGCGTTTATATTTAAGCATGTTGATAATTTGCCTCGCCATCCAACTCAATTATATGAAGCAATATCATATTTAATAATTTTCGTTTTAACGCACATCCTATACAAGCAGAATCAAAATAAAATGGATGGATTCGTTTTTGGTTTTATGTTATCTCTATTATTTGTTGCTCGTTTTCTTATTGAATTTTTAAAAATCAATCAGGAATCATTTGAAGATGGTCTTATTCTGAATATGGGACAAATTCTCAGTATTCCTTTTATTTTATGGGGTTTACTTATTAT
>CAZWOA010000038.1:27922-29584 GCA_964635545.1 uncultured Marinilabiliaceae bacterium | reverse complement strand
CCTTCACGTGTTAGAGCACGATTGAAAGCAGCTCCCATATTGATGCCCTGCGGAAAAAAAGTGCCGCCAAGCGTATAAGTAGTACCATGAATCTGGTCAACTCCATACACGCACGGAATGCCAATTTCTTTCATGGATTTATCTTGAATGCGCTTGATAATTTCCTGCCATTTTTCAGGGGTTTGCGCCACGCCATTGGGTACATTAAGAATAGAACCAACCTTGTATTTCCCGATAACCATATCGAGTTGTGCTTCATCCAACTGAAATCCTTTAGCACCTTCGATACCCTGAATACGCATATAAAGGTTCATCATCACCTCTTGCGAAGGCATCTCCTTGCCTAATGGAAACTCTTTTTCCAACTTATATTGCTTTACGATCTTTTTCAGGTCATCCACTGTCATTGTCTGCGGATTGAGACCGGCAAAAGGATTGGCGCGCTTTTGCAAGACGTCGATGGCGAGCTCGGTCATCTGACCAATTTTTTCGTCAAGGGTCATTTTTTTAAGCAGTGCCTCGATTTTTTGTTCCATCTGCTCATCGCGCGGGATGGCAGGCGAGACGACAGACTGTGCCGCGACGGATAATGCAAAGCCGAACATGGCTAAGGGTACGAATAGTTTTTTATTCATGTTTTTTTGTTTTAGTATGAAATAATAACAACTTACCACACTTCAAGCATGATAAGTTGTTACTTTAAGTCTAAATTTATCTCCTTGTCAAAACAGAAATAGGTTCCTGTAATTTCAGAATATCGTTCGTTTTTTCTGATGATGCTGCTACTTCTGCATCCAGCGTTGCTTTAATGTCGCGCGAAGATGCTCCTATCAAGAATTTATAGGTTCCGGCATCTACCACCCACGAAGAGGACGTTTCATCGAATGAAGCCAGATCGGCAGCCTTCACTTTAAGCGTGATAATGGCCGTTTCGCCGGGTTTCAGCTCGTTTGTCTTAGCGAATGCTTTCAACTCTTTTTCGGGTTTGTCCATTGTATCGCTATTGGGAGCGGCAACATAAAGCTGAACCACCTCTTTACCGGCAACTGAGCCTGTATTTTTCACCTCTACGCTGACAGCATAAACTCCGTTATCATTTTTAATCGTCGGATTAGCATATCCAAAGGTGGTATAAGAAAGTCCATAACCAAAAGGATAAGACACTTGTTTGTTGAAACTGTCGAAGTAGCGATAACCAACATAAATGTCTTCTTCGTAGATGGTGTAGTCCACATTTCTCACATCGTTTCGCTTTTCTCCTTTGTTGGAAATATCAATATTCGCTTTTTGATTTACCGGGAAGTTGGCCGAAGAGGCTGCATCTTCAAACTTCACTGGGAAAGTCATCGTAAGTTTTCCTGATGGCGAGGCTTTGCCACTCAGCACGTCGGCCACACTGTTTCCACCTTCTTGTCCGGCTTGCCATGCGCAAAGGATGGCATCGGGCAGGTTTTTCCATGATGCAGTCTCAATCACTCCTCCGATGTTAAGTACCACTACTACACGTTTTCCGGCAGCATGGAATGCTTTGGTAACATCTTTCAGCAGCTTCAGCTCTTTCTTGCTAAGGTAGAAATCGGTAGATGTGCGGTCTTCAAACTCACCCGACATACGTCCCAAGGTAATTAATGCCACATCTGTATTGGCTACCTGGGTTTGTAT
>CAZWOA010000038.1:25401-27822 GCA_964635545.1 uncultured Marinilabiliaceae bacterium | reverse complement strand
GTTCCGGGTTGCAGCATATCGTTTCCGGCAATCATTTGAGCCACGGCATCTTTACCTCCAAACCAGTCGGTCATCACAATACCTTCGAAGCCCCATTCGTCGCGCAACAGCGTTGTCTGCATCTCTTTGCTCTCGGAAGCGTAAACGCCGTTCACATAATTATATGACGACATCACCGTCCATGGCTCTGCTTCTTTGACTGTTATTTCAAAGCCCTTCAGGTAGATTTCACGCAGGGCGCGTTGAGAAACGCGGGCATCATTGGCCATACGGTTGGTTTCTTGATTGTTCACCGAAAAGTGTTTGATGGATGTTCCCACTCCGTTGCTCTGCACGCCGCGCACGTAAGCAGCGGCAATTTTTCCCGAAACCACCGGATCCTCGGAGTAATACTCAAAATTACGACCACAAAGTGGATTACGATGAATATTCAAGGCCGGCGCAAGCAATACATCTGCACCATATTCCAGCACTTCATTGCCGATAGCCTTACCCACATTTTCCACCAATTCCTGATCCCAAGTGGATGCCAGCAGTGTGCCAATGGGAAAGTGCGTGCAATAGTAAGTGGCAGAATCGCCTTCGCGCGTGGGGTTGATTCGCAGTCCGGCAGGACCGTCGGCAAGCACAACAGCCGGGATTCCGAGCCGTTCGACAGGATAAGTGGTTCCGGCAGCACCTGGCACCAAACTGCGGGTTTCGCCGATTACGGCACTTTCACCCGAGAATCCGGTCATTCCTGTGCCAATAACCAGATGTACCTTCTCTTCGAGAGTCATCGCGGCTACCACGTCATCCAGTTTGTTTTTACCAAGCTGTGGTAGTTTTGGCTCGCACGCAAACAGTAGCGAGGCGGCAATGGGCATTATAATAGATATTCTCCTTTTCATACGTTAATATTTAAACCAATCGTGTTGAATATTTAAGATCTTTGATCTAAGTACATGACAAAAAATATTAATAGCGGCTTGAAAAGCCTGACTTTCACAACCGTAGGTCAACGACCTACGGAATAAATCGCTACCTGAACACTGCCTGCAAGGCAGGACAAGCAGAAGTCTTGCCTTGCAGGCAACAGTTTCTTTGTCATTTTTACCGCAAGTTGCGCTTCGCTTACATGCAGTTATGAAAATTTAGCCTTTCAGGCTATTCCCTGAATATAAGAGACTTATCGATTGTGAAATTATTTTTGCATGTACTTAGAACTTTACTATTAAGCGACTATGATGTTTCTCACTTAAAAAGCATTGGTGCAAATTCGGATAAATAGATACGCCAATTCTTCCAGATATGACCTTCTCCACTTTCTCTGTAAGTATATTTGAATCCTATTTCGTCCATCTGTTTCATGCTTTCTATAACACCTTTGTACAGGAAGTCGGTATCTCCACAAGCAATCCAATAGAGTTTGAATCCGTTACTTTGCTGCGTTTTTAGCTTTGCCATAAAATCTTTGGTAAACTTAGCCTTGTCTTCGCCATCGGGCATCATCATTGTTGCAATGGGAGGTGCCGAAAATACGCCAACATAATCGAACGTTTTGGGATATTGGGCCGAAATTGCAGCAGAGTGCATACCTCCCATCGACAAACCGGCAATTGCACGATGTGCTTTATCTTTTTTCACCCTATAATTGCTCTCCACAAAGGTGAGGATGTCTCCAAAGCTATCTTCCATGCTGGCAACAGCTTGACGAGGGCCTCCGCCCATTGCCGGCTGATAAGCACGATTCGTTTCGGTAGGAGCAGCTGTGTTCTGCGTATGGCCATTGGGCATTACTATAATCATTGGTTTTGCTTTACCTGCGGCAATCAGGTTATCCATGATTTGGGCAGTTCGTCCGAGTGCAATCCATGCTTCTTCGTCGCCACCCGAGCCGTGAAGTAGATATAACACAGGATAGGTATCTTTGCTGTTTTCATAGCCAGCAGGAGTATAAATGGTGATGCGTCGTTGCTCTTTCAACGTAGGGCTATCGTACCAGCGACGGGTAACAGAGCCGTGTTTAACATCTTTCACACTGTATAAGTCGCCTGGATTGCCGGGTATTATAAATATATTTGTTATTGATGCAACATCACGGTTCATATTGACATTGGCAGGGTCATACATGCGAATACCGTCAACAATAAATGTATAGCTGTAAAGTTCTGACGCCAATGGAGCTTCAGTGGTGTATTCCCATACTCCCTTATCATTTTTGACAAGGGTTGCTACTCCCGGAGCATCAAATTCGCCCATCGGAGTTTTCACTTTTTTTGTTGGCAGAAAATCACCGGTGATTTCCACTTTCTGTGCTTTGGGGGCATTCAGGCGAAAAGTTACTGTGTTGTTGGCTTTAATTTCGGGAGAAACAATTGCTTCCCCACCCCAAAGAGCCTGTTGTGCAAAAGTCATCGTGCACATAAGCAGAGCAATTGC
>CAZWOA010000038.1:6842-25301 GCA_964635545.1 uncultured Marinilabiliaceae bacterium | reverse complement strand
ACGCATGGCTTGTGTAAATTCTATATTGCGGTCGAGCAAAAAGTCATCGTCGCCACAATCCACAAACCACTGCACGGAACGAAGCTCTGTTTTACGTGCTTCATCGGCTTCTTCCACATATTTTATACAGCTATTTTCAATAACCGATTTTGTGAGGAGTGCCATTTTATCATCAGGATTCTGCGAAGGCATAGCACCCTGTTGGGGAATACTCATCAACGCACTCATGGCATAAGCAGCACAATACATATCGGAGTGGCGCTGCGCGTAGCTGGTTGCTCCGCCTCCACCCATCGAAAGTCCGGCAATGGCGCGGTGTTGTTTGTCGCCAATAACACGGTATGTTTTTTCGATGTACGGAACAAACTCTTGGTAGAAAAAATCCTCATACGCCCATCCCGGCATATTGAAGTAGCCATTCCAGTCACCGGCATAAGGATTTCCACCGGCATTGGGTGTGACGATGATCATTTCGCATGCTTCGCCCGAAGCCACTAATTGATCCATAACATCTTTCAGATGCCCACGCATAGTCCAACCCTGATTGGTATCCATAACGCCATGCAGCAAGTAGAGAATTGGATATTTTTTGTCCTTATCCACTTCATAGCTTTGCGGCAAGAAGACGTTAAATGCACGCTCAGCCTTCAGTATTTTACTGGGAATGCTGTATGTAACGATTTTGCTCTGTGGCCCCCAGCCAGGCTGTGCCTGTACTGCCATTAGAGCACAAGCTGCGAAAAATGTCAGAATAATCTTTCTCATGATTGTTGTTTTTTTATTTGTTTTTTGAATTCATCATGTCGTGAAAGTAAAATCTTAAATAATTTTCCGTGCAGCATATTGTTCTGCTGCACGGGAAAACTACCAACTTATATAATGTCCTTACGCATTATTCTATTGATTAAACAATGTACCAATTTTTGTTATAACTTTAGGAGCACATACTGCCCAAAAAGCCCAATCATGTGCTCCATCGCGCGAAATATATTCGTGAGTGATACTCGCGCCATCCATGAAACCTTTGAACCATCCGGCAGATTCATACAGAAAATCGCTTGTGCCGATTTCTATTGTAATCCCGGGTAATGTCTTTCCTGCGCCAAGAGCCTCCCCATACAAGTCGAATATATTGGGAGTTCCATCGATAAGAACTGCAGGACTACATGCATAAACATAGGCGAACATCTCAGGGTGTAATCCTCCGTAGTAAAGAGAGCCATATCCGCCCATCGACAGACCGCCGATGGCACGATATTTACGTTCACTTTTCACCTTATACATACTTTCAACGGTGGGCATAAACTCATCAAAGAAGTAAGTCATGTATTGGGCATCTCCCTGGTAACCGTTCACGTAGAACAGATTTTTGCCATCAACCGTACAGTTGGGCATAATGACAATCATCTCAGGTGCAGTACCTGCATCAACAGCCGCTGCTACTTGCTTATCAATTTTAGCTCCGGTAATCCAGTCATTGTTCCCTCCATCGGCACCATGCAGCATGTAAAGAACAGGATAAGTCTTGGTTCCATCCCAGCTTTCAGGCAAATATACCGAATATTTCATATCCATACCCAACACAGCACTGCTGATAATTTGGTCTTTTAACACTGTACCGCTTGACTTTGCTTCTGATGCATACAAGATGCTGAAAGCACCGCCCGTACCCGGTACATTTTTGGATGTCAGAGTAGCCAGATTACTGCCACTAAAGCTGTATAGAGGATTTCCGTTCATATCTTCGGCTGCTGTAATCACAATACTCCCTTGTGTTACATACTGTTTTACATTGTTTGCATCGGTAAAATAGGTACCACCAGCTAATTCAAGTCCCCATTCAGGAAAATATGCCACCCAACCGTTGTCGGCAAGCCCAGCTTCGGTTGGATAGCCACCAACAGTATAAGTGCCTACAAGATCAGCCATTGTCAATCCGGCGTTATTCACCGCATCTATATGAAACACTTCAACACCATCGGGATCGGATACCGTAATAGCATACTTAGTAAGCTCCGGGTATAGATTGCCTGGTTCATCAACAACTGCATTTTCTGCAATGGAGATAGTGTATCCGCTCGCCTCGGGATCATCCTCTCCGACAACAAAAGTGAGAGCTCCCTTATAGTCAACTTTGTAACGATTTCCCGAAGCATCAGCCAATAAACCTGTGATATAGTACGTGTTACCAATGAGAGTTATTTCCATATTACCGGAAACAATCACCACTTTTTCATTAATCACCGCTGAATATTGATTTTTGTTACTCACGGTAGCCGTTGGAGTATAAACGCCGGCCGGCAGAATCCATTCACTACTTCCGAAGTTTAGAGTCATGGTGTTCGCACCATCAGAAAGTGTCATAGGAAAGGTCTTAATGCCTTTACCTATTTTCTCGGTTGCCGCTTGATTAACCTTGTCGAACACATATCGATTCATGTCATATTTTCCTGACAGGGGGTCTAACGAATCTTCGTTGCACGCTCCTAAAACAAAGAGCATCAGCAATATAAATAAGGATTGTATATTTTTCATACGTTTTTTTTTCAATAATAATAAAGATTACCAGTCTGTATTTTGAACCATATTAGGATTCAGTTCCATCTCCTTGAGCGGTATAGGCAACAGTTTGTGTTTCGATTTAAACCCGTACGTTGAGTTTCTAAACAGAATATTAACCCCAGCGGCAGAATAGCTCGGAATTTCCTTTCCTTGATTGGCCATCACTGTTTCAGCATCGCCCCAGCGCACCAAATCCTGGAAGCGAACACTCTCCATGCAAAGCTCCAGTCGCTTTTCTTTCTTCACATCATCCAATGTTACAGTGGTTAAGTTAGGCAGTTGGGCTCGGCTACGTATTTCGTTGATGTATGCCAGTGCCTTGCCGGCATTGCCACTTTGCACGTGGGCTTCCGCAGCCAGTAAAAGTACCTCTGCGTAGCGCATCACACGCAGGTTGATGTACTGCATTACCTGAAAATAAGAGGCATCATAGATATTATCGGCTTGCAATGCACGGGTTTTCCACATGAAGTAACCTTCGTGTCCCACCAAGTTTGCTCCCGGCTGTAGTGAAATGCCGACAGCTTCCAGCTGCGCTGCTGTACGCAACGTGCTATTGAAACGATAGCCATTTTCGCCTTCCATAGCCATAAAGGCGTCGTATAGACCTTTCTTTGGATTCATAAATCCATAAGTGCCTGAGGCAATAAGAGATTTTGCCGGTTCAACAATGTTCAACTTTTCGGTACGCCATCCCTGCATGATAAAGGTCATTGTATATTGTGCCCATGCCTGTTCAGCATCGTTGCGCTTTTGTACCTCTAACATAGATTCGGAACTTCCGTCGGCAACAGCATGTAGCAGTTGATCATAATCTCCATTGTAGAGTTCGTATTTGCCGGAATCAATGACTTTGTCTAAGATAGTGGCTGCTTCATTATTTTTTCCTTGAAACAGATAAGCTTTCCCTAACATGGCCTGCGCCACTTCTTTTGTAACCCTGATACCGGTTTCGTTGTCGTTTACACCGGTTTTGGAAGGAAGCATATTTGAGTTGATCGCGTCGTTTAGATCGCTCTCTACAATTTCCCAAAGAGCTTCGGGGGTGCTGTTGCCCAATCGATATTCGCTGGGAGTTAATAAGTGATCGACAACCGGAGCGGTACCAAACAGTGTTACCAATTCAAAATTTGCCCATGCACGAAAGAATTTGGCTTCTGCTACGGCACGCTTTTTCACATCCGTATCCGGTTCTAACAAATCAATAATCAGATTCGACTTGTAAATGATACCATACATGCCGCCATACATACCTTGTATCATGCCATGGTCGGTGTCGAATGTATATTCATTCAATTGTTCCATCGAAGCGTTGTCGCCCCGCGAGCCGCCACCTGTCCATACATCATCGGCCAATAAATTTTTAGTATAAAACCAATTGTAATAATTGTCTGCCCAACTTGTGTATAAAGAAGCCAGAGCTTGTATGGCGTCATCATCGGTTTTATAAAAGTCTTCCTGACTTCCCATGTTGCCATGTTTTGCAATATCAAGGCGATCTTCACAACTTGTACCCAAAACCAAAAGCAACACTATTGTCAGTATGTTAAAATATTTAGTTTTCATAGTCATAATTTAAGGTTTGTTAAAATTCGATATTAACACCAAACACCACTTTTTTTGAACTCGGATAAGAACCTTTGTCAACTCCCATTCCTGATGTGGAATTTGCTGCTGCTTCGGGGTCAAATCCCGGATACTTAGTGAAAGTAAAGAAGTTATCCAATGAGCCATAGAGGCGGAGATTACTAATTTTGACTTTACTTGTGAGGTTCTTGGGGAAAGTGTAGCCCAATTGAATCTGCTTAATTTTGAAGAAAGAACCATCGTAAACCAAGGCATCCGATACCTGATATTTATCCATATTTGTTGCGCCGGCACGAGGCACAGAGCCATTAGGGTTGGAAGCAGTCCATCGGTCGTCATAGTATATCTCTTTCAACTTATTGGATGCCGTAAAATCCGATCTATTGATGGCGTTGAAAATATCGTTTCCTTGCGAACCGGTGCCAAACACTGTTAAGTCGAATCCTTTCCATCCGGCAGTCAAAGTAATACCGTACGTGAAGTCAGGAATGGCATCGCCAATATACCCAAGATCACCATCATTGAGATCGCCGCTCTCGTCTAAGTCATGAAACACTGGATCGCCTGTGTTCGGGTCAACACCTTGGAACTTATATCCTCTGAAATAGTAAACCGGATAACCCTGCTCAAAATAGGTAATTGTGTTAGTATGGAAATTCACACCCGATATACGGGTAATGGATGGGTCAATATATGTTACTTTATTCTTTAATGTAGCAATATTGGCTCTAACGCCATAATGAAAGTCGCCGACATTGTCTCTCCAGCCCAATTCAAACTCCCAGCCTTTGTTGCTCACATCACCCGCATTCATTGGGGATGTGGCACCGCCAATAATCAACGACGGAGTAGTGCCATACACCAACAAGTCTTTTGTTTTTTTATCGAAATAGTCCATACTGAAAGTCAGCCGGTCACGCAAGAATCGGGCATCAATACCCACATTGGTCTGTTCGGAAGTCTCCCATTTAAGCTCCTCGTTACCCAGCGTTGATGGAGAAGTGCCAGTAATATATGTATTACCCAACACAAAAGGATAGAGACCTCCCAAAGCCATGTCTGTACTATAAGCATATCCGCCCAACGCGGCTAGGCTCCCATTTTGTCCCCAACTGACACGAAGTTTCAGACTGCTGATCTTATCTCTTAAAGGGGCAAAGAAATTTTCTTCCGAAATTGTCCATCCGGTTGATACAGCGGGAAAATATCCCCATCTATTTGAGGATGGAAGCTGCGACAAGTCGGCAGCATCAGCACGAAGAGAGGCTTGCAGGAAATATCTATTCGCATACTCATAGGCAACACGACCAAAATAAGACAGCCTTGCCGACCTTGATTTCTCACCGCCTACTCCTTTGGTGGCAGATGCCGAGCCATAGTTCAGATAATAGAACAATGGATCGTTTTTCATCAATGCGTCTTCTTCGTTGGGCGAGAGACTGCCATTGACATAATCAGATGTGGTCTCCTGATACGACATCCCCACCATACCGGTAACGGTATTCTGTCCAAAAGTTTTCATATAGTTGGCAAAGTTCTCCCACTGATAATAGATAGTCGTTGAAGATGAGCTGTCATGCCCAACATAATCACGACTTTGGGTGGCATTACCATAGAAAGGAAGAGAAGTTGTAGAGCTACGGGTACCGGACAAACGATAACCGAAACGGGAGGTAAATGTGAATCCTTTCACCGGTTTAAAATCGGAATAAACAGAGCCGTTAATATTGAATCCACTGTTTTTCCCGATATTGTTATCGCGCATAATCATGGGATGATACTGCTCACCGGCGAAATATTTTGATACGGCATAATAATCTCCGTTACCATTCCGGAGCAAGTGTTTTCCATTATTAATTGCGGTTAACATGTGAGATGGCAAATTGTCATAACTGTAAGTATCCGGAGTTAGAGGATCAAGCTGCAGAATGGATGTGAGCAAACTGCCATATTCGTTATTGGTTGACACACTCCGAACATTATATTTTTCTATTTGATTCGTGGTTCCTACCTTTAGCCAAGGTTTAATGTCACTTTCGGAGTTGATGGTGGCAGTCAGACGCTTATATGAATCGGCATCTCCCTTCACAATACCATCATCATTTAAATAAGAGAGAGATAGGTAGTAATTGCTTTTCTCGTTACCATTCATAAATGCAATGTTGTGACGCTGCATATTACTGCGCTCAAAAGCCACGTCTGCCCATTCAGTATTGGTGACACCATTCCAGTTCTGCAACAGATAATCCTGTGTAAAGGTGTTCGACTCTACCATGTAGTCGATGTACTGCTCTGCATTCAACATCTCAGGAATGTTTGCCAGTGATTGAGAAGTGTATTGGAAGTCGTAAGAGATTTTTCCCTGTCCGGCTTTTCCTTTCTTTGTAGAGATAAGTACTACGCCATTACCTGCTTCGGCACCGTATATAGCCGCAGAAGCTGCATCCTTCAATACTTCCATGGAAGCGATATCATTTGGATCGATACCGCTAATGTCTGACAAGCGAACGCCATCAACCACATAGAGTGGATTGGATGAGACATTCGACGAATAGCCACGAATACGAACTGTGGGTGAAGAACCGGGTGCTGCCGATGTTTGAATAACCTGTACACCCGCCGTTTTACCCTGTAGTGCTTGTTGCGCGTTGCTGATAGTACGGTTTTGAATATCTTCGGGTTTCACCTGCGAAATTGCTCCGGTAACAGAGCTTTTTTTCTGCACACCATACCCAACCACCACCACTTCATCCAATGATTTTAAATCATCTTGAAGTACAACGCGCATCTCTCCTTCCACTGCAGCTACTTCACGGGTCGTAGCGCCTATATAAGAGAATATAAGCGTGGCTCCCTGACTAACATTCAGCGTGAAATCACCATCGAGATTTGTTGCCGTGCCATTATTGGTGGTACCTTTCTCAAGCACCATGGCTCCAACAATAGGTTCGTTCAAGTCGTCAACGACTTTACCTGTCACTTTAACTTGGCTTTGTGCCAATAAAAATGGTATGGAAGCCCATAAGAAAAGGATGGCAAACGACAGCCTTTTCCACTCATTGTGTTTTAGAATTTTTCTCATTCGAATTTAATTAGATTGTTGTTAATTTAAGATTGATTTTTCACTATTTCATTTCTAGAAATTTTCAAAAACCTCTGACAGGGAATGCCATCACAACTTCCAGCAACTCCTTGTCGTGGTTATATCTCATTTCGCTTTTGTTGTCGAAGTACATAGTTGCTCCATTTTCGGCAGTATAGGGTTCCCATTTCGGTAATCCATCGGCATTGGGATTGCCCGTGCGTGCAAAATTCAACCATGCGCTACTCATTTTGTCGCCCAGCTCCTGCGCCGATTTGCCACCACCCGTCATCGATGCGTGGCGTACAACATTATTGAATACAAAGGGAATTTCCATGCAGTGCGTGCTGCGCAACATACCATCCATCACCGGAGATTCCCAGGCGAATAGATACATGTAAACGGGTGCGCCCTGTTGAGCCGCTTTTAACTTGGCTTGCGATACTGCTCCGGGACGAAATATAAAGTCAACATCTAATAAATCTTTGGGTTGATAATTGGGATACGCTTTCTCAAATACGGTAAGAAAATCATTTGTGCGGTCTCCGTATTTCTGTTTCAGCATTTCTACGGTCTGCTCCTTGGTTGCATTGCGTAGCGCAGGAACATAAGTACTTGCCGTAAATTCATGCAACGTTGTACCAATCATCACCGGAATATCTTTGCTTTGTGCGGGAGCTTGTGGGTCGAACGGCTGTGTGGGCAACACATCGCCGTCAACTGTGGGTGCCCAGCCAAAAATGAACGAAGCAACACCCTCCTTGTCGGCCTCCACACGTATCTTGGCAACCGCCTTCTCGCCTGCTGCCAGCAATTTCTCATAAGGTACTTTCTGTATTTCGTCTATCTGCGAAGCCTGCAACCCCAATTCGTCCATCAGGGCACTACCGATTCGGCGGGAGTATTTCTGTTCCATGGTGCGAAGCATAGAGCCGCTCTGTACGATGGCCTTGTGAAACAAGCCCGCTGCAGCCGGAGTGGCGAGCAGTGTGGAAACTTTGCCTCCACCGCCCGACTGACCGAAGATGGTAACATTTTGCGCATCGCCACCAAATGATGCTATATTCTTGTTTACCCATTGCAGAGCGGCAACCAAGTCGAGCAGACCAACATTTCCCGATTTAGTATATTTATTGCCGTAAGCCGAAAGATCGAGAAAACCCAGCACATTGAGGCGATGATTGAGGGTTACCACTACCACATCTCCTTTTTCGGCCAGACTGGAGCCATTGTATGAAGGTAATTCCTGACCCGATCCGGCAGAATAACCGCCACCGTGCAACCATACCATCACCGGTCGTTTCTTTCCGGCATTCAGTCCAGGAGTCCAGATATTTATCCGCAGACAGTTTTCATCCGCATAACCATCATCCCAGTCGAAAGCAAAGGCCGACTCATCGTGATACCATCCCATACGCTTCCCTTGCGGACAAGTAGGCCCGTAAGCCCTACTGCTACGAACACCTTCCCATTTGTCGGCAGCCACAGGTGGCATAAAGCGTTCGGCTTTGGCATACGGAATACCTTTATATGTATAGATTCCATTCTGTATATAGCCCGCCACTTTACCCGATTCGGTTTCGACAATGGCTGATTCTGCGGAAGCTAATATCTCCGATTCATCCGTAGATGAACCTCTATTTGTTTTATCTGCACTTCCGCACGCTAAAACAAAAACAGCACAAAAGATTACTGTGGATAAGAAATGTCTATTCATGATGTCAGTTTGTTTATTTATCATGAATGCAATATTCGCTGTTATTATACATTTCAGCTTGCAGATAAATTCAAATCATTTACCACAACGTTCAAGTTTGTTTTCTTTTTTGTTCAAATATTTACAAATTTGTTCAAAACATGCCCTACAACAGTAAATGGAGCAGTTTTAATGTTTATTTTCGCTGTTGAAATCGAATAATACTTTTATGAAAACGAACTACTCCCGGCTATCAAATCGACATACTTTCACCTATCTAAACCTATTTTTTTTGACAGTTCTGTTCTTATCAGTTTCCTGTCATAAAGAATCTAAGTCGGAAACAGCTAAATATTCAGAAAGGGAAAGTCCACTTATTACCAACGACATATCCAACCAGAAAGTCACTTCATTCGAAGAAGATGCTCTGGGGCATATATGGATAGGTACCTTCCGTGGATTAAACAAATTCAACGTGCATGAGTACCACCAATATTTTTGTACAGACGACTCATTGGATTTACCCGACAATCAGATTAACGACCTCTTTCGCGATTCTAAGGGCAGACTGTGGGTTGCTACCGTTAATGGAGTAACTTTATATACCGACAAAGACAATTTCCATCGAGTTCCAATAACCATTTCAAATAAAAACGGATACCGATTCATGGAAAACAAAGAGGGCAAAATATTATTGAACATGATGCATCAGCTGGCTGTTTATAATCCTAAAACAGATTCATTTGATGTGCCTATCAAGGAATTTGACCAACACCACACATTCAACCAGCACTGTTTTATCGACCAAAGCAATAAACTGTGGGCGGCAAATCCGTTGCTGTTGCGATGCTACAATTCTTCAACATTTGCATTGGAAGATTCTATTCCGTTACAGAATTTCCCTACCTACTTTTTCCTGCAAAACAACCGGCAATTGTGGCTTACCGGCAATCACCAGATAACATTGTTTGACACCTATACCCGAAAATTTGTTGAATTGCCCAAAGCTATACGTGAACATCCGCTGCTATCGCGCGTAAACATCAACTACATTCACCCTTACGGCGAAAACAGCCTGCTGCTGAACACCGATAAACAGGGAATGTTTTTATACAACTACATCAAGGATAAGGTAATCCATCAGTCTGAAAACGGTTTTCCCTTTGAAGTGCCCCGATTCAAAATCAGCAGAATATTCACCGACTCGCAAAAAAATCTGTGGTTTGGATCAGTGGATCAGGGATATACCGTGCGCTACAATTACAGAGAACGTTTCAACACCAACAACTACCTCAGTTTAAGTTTCAAAAGAAAATCGGTAAAATCGGTGGCTATTGACAAATATCGAAACCTTTGGATAACCACGCTTATGGATGGTTTGCATGTATATAACATGGATAACCAGAAGGTTATAAAACTAAACACGCAACAACTGTTCAAGCAGGATGCCAATAAGGAAACCGATGTTTCACAAGTGTTTGTGGATGACGAAAACAACATCTGGTTATCCTCCCTCTATCCTGGGGAGGTATTGAAATGTAAATACAGAGATGGAACACTACAAGTAGAAAAATCCTATTCTATATTTATGCCTATGTCTTTCGGACAAGATGAATATGGAACAATCTGGATTGGAACAAGCATCAATATGCTACATGCCTTGAAACGAGGCGAAAAAGAATTTACACCCATACAGGCTTATCCGGCGATGGGGACTTTTATCCCGGGTATTCTTCCGCTTAATAACGGCAAAATTTGGATAACTGCCTTTATGCGCCCGGTGTTGCAGATTGACCCGGTAACATGGGATAAAAAAGAGGTGCCATTAGACTCTGCCGAGTGGAAAGCATGTATCCGCAGGTCGGTTTTCATTCCTACCGATCTATTTCAGGATAGCCGTGGAGATGTGTGGATAGGTACCGTGAGCAACGGGCTGCTGCATTATTCAACTTCAACCGGTAAACTGAAAACCATGGAAGGCACCCCGTGCTTGGATATATCGAGTATCGAAGAAGATGCTCAGGGCAATATATGGGTAGGCACACAGTATGGTCTTGGCAAATATGACCGTACTGTGGATAAGTTCACCAACTATTTCGCAGCCGATGGTATCGGTGGCAATCAATTCTACGATCGCTCCTCGTGCAAATTGCCGGATGGTACGCTGGTATTTGGCGGCACACACGGATTGACTCTTTTCAACCCGATTGATGTTACCGTGAAAAGAAAAATACCATTGCTTTTCGAAGATCTGAAGATACACAACAATTTAGTTCGTCCGCAGGATGAAAAAAACATCGACAAACACCTGTCTTACAAACCCGATATAGCATTAAAACATGACCAGAATGGATTTAGCATCTCCTTTGCGGCTTTGGATTATTCGGAGTTTGAACAAGTGCACTATTACTACAAAATGGAAGGCTTCGATAATTACTGGATTGACGCCCGTAACAACCGCGAAGCATACTACGCCAACCTGCCCACCGGCACTTATACTTTTAGGGTGAAAATTACCAACAATGACAAGAGCATCGTGGAGACAGAAAACTCCATCCGTGTTATCATAAAACCGGTTCCCTGGCTCACATGGTGGGCAAAGTGCATCTATCTGCTTATTGCCCTCGGTGGAATCAGCCTTTTCGTTAGTGCTATACAACGCATCCGCAGAGCACGGGCGGAGACTCGTAAAGCTGAAATGGCGAAAGAACAAGAAAAAAGGGTAAACCGGATGAATATGAGTTTTTTTGCCAATATATCACACGAATTTCGCACACCATTGACTATGATATCAGGTCCGGTAGCCCAACTTATGCAGGACGATAAGATGGCGGGCGAGAATAAACAATTGTTACATATTGTCCAGCGCAGTATTGTACGTATGTTGCGTTTAGTCAATCAATTGATGGACTTCAACAAGCTGGAGAATGATACGCTGAAACTAAGCGTAAGACGAACGGAAGTTATTGCACAGTTGCAACAAATCGTAGATATTTTCAACGTAAATGCCCGAGAAAAAGACATTTCGCTTAACGCCCGTGGATTAGAAGATACTTTCCTGATGTGGTTGGATGTTGATAAATTGGATAAAATCATCAATAATCTGCTATCTAATGCGATGAAATTTACGCCAAATGGTGGCGAGGTGACTCTTTGCTTCGATGTGATTACCAGGCAGAAAGCGGCTGAGGAATTTCCTTTGACGGACAAAGATACAGATACACAATATATCAAAATAAATGTAGCCGATACCGGCACGGGCATACCCGAAGACCAGCTGGAGAAAATATTCGAGCGATACTATCAGCTGAATAACCAAACCACGGGAAGTTACAACTGGGGAACCGGCATCGGCTTGTATTATGCCCGCAGTCTTGCCGAACTGCACCATGGCTTTTTGAAAGCATCCAACCGAACAGACAATAAAACCGGTTCCGTATTCTCACTCTTGCTTCCGGTCAACAGCCTTTCTTACGACGAAGAAGAACGTAAGCAACAAGTGGAGGAGCAAAGTAAGGCGTTTCCGCTGCTTGCAAAAGAACTGGCACAACAGGAAAAGCCGGACGACAAACATAACAATAAGCCTGCAATACTGATTGTTGATGACGACACCGAAGTTATTCACTACCTGAAAGCTCTTCTCGCTTCGCAATATCGGGTGATTTATCGTTTCGATGCCGATAGTGCATTTAAGGCGATAAGCGAAGAGGCTCCCGAACTGGTGCTCAGCGATGTGGTAATGCCCGGGAGGGATGGTTTCGATCTTTGTAGGCAAATAAAAGAAGATTTACAGCTCTGCCATATTCCGGTCATTCTGGTAACTGCAATGTCAACAGTAGAAAATCAGGTAGAAGGATTGAATACCGGCGCAGACGCTTATGTAACCAAACCTTTCGAACCAAGTTACTTGTTGGCTCTCATCAAATCGCAACTAAAAAACAGGGAGAAAGCCCGTAATTTGCTCAGCCAATCGACCAAACTTGATAAAATTGAAGAGCATATTCTTTTACCGCAGGACAACGCATTTATGACCGAGCTGTACAGCCTGATGGAAAATGAATTATCCAATCAGGAATTAGACATCGCACAAATGACCGAGATACTTCGTATTTCGCGCACCAAATTATATTATAAGATCAAAGGATTAACGGGCGAAAATCCCAGCGTATTCTTCAAAACGTATAAGCTAAACCGCGCCGCAGAACTGATTATGGAAGGAAGAAATACCATTTCGGAAATCGCCGATATGACAGGATTTAGCACACTGTCGCACTTCTCGTCGAGTTTCAAAAAGCAATTTGGAGTTACCCCGAGTGAGTATAATAAGTAAATGCAACAAAGAATTATTGACTGCAAGATCAGTGGCTGTGTTTACTACGTTTGGCAAAAAAAATAACGGAGCAACACTAAGTCACTCCGTTATCAGAATTAGATTTATAACTCAATCGATATTAGTCATTCATCAGGAGAGCAGCCATTATGAAGGGGCCGATCGCTTTTGGGTCGTTATCGCGAACTGGCTCGCTAATATAATACTCGAAGCTTCCGTCGCGCATATTCTTACCGCCAAGTCCGGCAACAGCGCAACCATCGGTAAGGTTAACGGAACCATCTTCATCTATTCTAATAAAATTCTTCACCACTGCATTATAGGCATTTTCACCTTCGGCCTGGAACTTCTCAGGCAGATACCCCATCTTTGCACCTTTCAAAAATGCATAGGCAAACATGCTGCTACATGATGATTCAAGGTAATTGCCACTTCTTCCGGGGCTATCGAGTACTTGAAACCACACACCTGTTTCAGTATCGCGGTAGTTAAGAATATTCTCGGCAAGGTCATTAAATATCTTCAACACTTCATCTCGTCCTTTGGTACCGGCAGGAATAAACTCAAGAATATCAACCATCCCCATCATGTACCATCCGCAGGCGCGTCCCCACGCATGACGGCTCTGTCCGGTTTCAGGATCGGCCCATGGCATTTGGCGCGACTCGTCCCATCCATGGCGATATAGCTTGGTTGCAGGATCGTATGTATGCTGGCCAACAATAATAAACTGATTCATCATATCCTCAAAATCCTCTGCGCGATTAAAACGACTAGCATACTCGGCTACGAAAGGTGCACCCATATAAAGACCGTCGAGCCACATTTGATGGGGATATACATTTTTGTGCCAGTAGCCACCTTCATTGGTGCGTGGGTGGGTATCCATCTGACTGCGAAGAAGATCGGCAGCTTTACGGTAACGCTCATCGCCGGTTTTATCCATCAGGTGAAATAGCAGTTTGCCTGCATTAACATGGTCGATATTGTACTCATCCACATCATAACCATAGATTGACCCATCGGCATTAATCATGGTATCGGCATAGGCTTTTACATAATCGTAAATAGACTCAACACCATATTGCTCATATATCTTAAGGAAAGAGTAAAGCTCAAGTCCGGTACTATAATTCCACGAAAGCTTTGTACGGAAATCAAGGTTTGTAGGATTTGGAACTCTTTTCATCTCCGACTGCGCAAACTGCACAGAGAGAGGAGCTTTTTTGGTGGGTGTACAACACGCCGACACAAGAATTGAGAGTGTTACAATTAGGGGAATAATTATTTTTTTCATATATTCAATATTTAAAATTTCAAGTCAACACAATGTATATCATCCATTTATAGTGAATATTGAGGAATCCACTTCGACTCCTTTTGCATCACTTTTTTTAGAGTTACGTTCTTCACTTCCTTAGCAGAAAGCTGCTTGCTCCATTTTGTTCGTCCTGCTACAGAAGCTCCCTCACCATGGTTATTATACTCGCCATAGCGGGCAGTTCTCTCATTCTCGACATTGCGCCAATTATCCCAGCCTGCGGGAAGAATATGAGAACCCATCTCACAATTCATAAACAGAGTGTAGGCATAAGCACGCCATGGACGGCCAAGGTAAACCTTATCAACACCATCGGCAGCAGTGAGCCTGCACCTATTAAAAATATATCCGAAATCGTTATCGGCGGGTGTGGATGCGGCAGTGATGAACGAGTTTTTCTTACTATGAATAACACAATCCTCAAACCAGGCAGTGGCAGGACCAAATATAAAATCGGTAGTTCCTTCTATATAGCAATCACGATAGAATTGGCGACTATTACCATTACCGGTGAACAGAGTATCCTGATTTCCAAGCAATCGGCAGCCTACAAACTCACAGCGGTCGCCCTCTACATGAAGTGCCACAGCCTGACCAAGCTCCTCAGCATTATTCTCGATGGTGATATTTTCAATTCTAATACCACTTCCCACAACCTGCAAAGTATAGGTTTTAAAAGTACCCATCTTATTGATGTTAGCATGGTCGTTCCATGTAAGCACAGTATTTTGAGCATCCTCACCTATTATTGTGATGTCGCATTTATTGGCAGGAATTACAACCTTTTCACGATATGTGCCTTGTTTAAGATATATCACTGTGCGGGTAGGTTTATAATCGCGAACGCTTAAAACAGCCTCCTGCAAAGAGGTAAAGTTCCCCGATCCATCTGCAGCCACTACAATATCGGGCACATTGGGCTGGGCACCCACAGATGCAAAACAGAACAAAACACAAAAAAGCGAGAAAAAAATTGATTTCATAATAGCCGTATTAACTTATCACCACTCATCCAAATGAAATTATTTACAAAAATAACACTAAATCAACACACATATGTATGATGAAAAATCAGAATAAAGGGGATGAATTATCCAAAGGCTAAAAACTCATATTTACAACATACTGATATAAAGCAAATTAGCCAAACAAAGAAAAGAAAGAAACAGATGCCCCTTTCGAAGCATCTGAATCATATAAAAATAGAAATCAGTATCCTGGATTTTGAGGAAATTCAGCCTCATTAAGTTCTAAAGCCTGAGCAGGTATGGGGCGCAATATTTTATATGAGCCATCCTCACCCTTCATGTCGGCTTCGGCAACCTGGCTATTGTATTGCGAAACATACTCCACAAGTTTGCCTGTACGCGCCAGGTCGTACCAGCGGCCATACTCGCCTGCAAGTTCTCTTGCACGCTCAGCAAGAATGAAATCAACAGTTGCCTGAGAACCAGTGATGCTATATGCACCTGCACGTGAACGCACAACATTTATATCGGCAGCTGCCAGTGCGGCATCACCATTTTTAATATATGCCTCGGCCCTAATCAGATACGACTCTGCCACACGGGCAAGAAATATATCGCGCGAGCTGGTGCCACTTGTTGAGAAAGGAGCATCAGGATCGGAGAATTTCTTGATTGCAGGGCAATATTTATCAAAGTTATCAAGCTCCCATCCTTTGTAGGTAACGCCATCACCTGTTGCCCAAAGCACCCTTGCACCATCACGTTTTTCAGGATTTACAGCTTTCCATGCATCAACATCGGCCTGGGTTGAGCCGGGCTTTGGATAGTAATATTGCACTTCAAGATTTGCGCGCTCGGCAGCAGTTTTCTTAAAGTAAGAATAGTAAGTACCTTTATTTGTTTGTGCTTGCGAGCCATAGAACTCCATCATAAAAGTAGCCGCATAGCGTTTATCGGCAGGGTCGTCGGCAAGCCAATAGTGCAACTGAAGCGAAGGCACAAGAGTATTATTCTGATATGGATTACCATCATTAATATTGGCATCACTACCACCAAAATAAGGTCCGAAATAGTGCGACTGCATGCTTCCGCCGGATGTTGAAGAAGGCATTGAACTCTTATCATACTGAACAGAGAATATTACCTCGGCATTTTTCTCCTTACCCGGCCAGAATACCTCGGTCTCATAATCAAGAGTAAGTGCCTGACCATTAATTGCTTTAGCAGCAAAATCTATGGCATTCTGCACATCTGTAGATTCGGCAAAGCTTTTATAAGAACGAGTAAGATAAACTTTTGCAAGGAAATGGTTAACCACACGCTTATTCACCCTTCCAAAGTTAGCATCCGAAGCTTCTGGAACATCGTTAAGTGCAGCATTCATCTCGGCCACAATAAATTTGTAGATATCAACGGCATCGGTGCGGTAATACTTGGTAACTACAGAAGTAGCATTTTCAGAAATCAACGCAACACCACCAAACTGCTGTACTAAATGAAAATAGTACATAGCACGCAAGAATCTTACCTGGGCAATTAAAGAAGCATTATGGCCAAATTTCTCACCATAGGAAATACCGTCGTTGCAAGTTTTAATTGACTGATACACAGTTTTATAAAACCACTCAACCTCACTATCGGAAGGATTAAGGCGGGCATAGTTACCAAGTCCCTGAGAGCTAAGCCCCCTATTTCCAACGACAAACAGGTCGGTGCCGGCTTCAAAAATTTCGCATCTATTGCCAAACACATCACGCATAGATGAGTAGCAGGCATTTACAAGAGCATTATAAGTATCGGCACTTTTGTAATACTCATTTGCCAAAGGGTATGATTTGTTTTTCTCATCCAGAAAATCGGAACAAGAAGAGACAAATACCGCAAGCATTAATATATATATGAACTTATTCATCATTTTCATTTTTAAGTAGTTATCAATTAGAAACTTAAACTTACACCAAACTGATAAGTTATTGTAGCAGGTCCACCGGCACGGTTTAGACTTGCATCAGCCCACTCAGGGTCGAAACCTTCGTAGTCGGTCCACACAAATGGATTAAGCACATTGGCATAAACGCGCAATTTCTCAACACCCACACGATTAATAAGTTTCTGTGGCAATGTATATCCTAATGTGATGTTTCTAACCTTAATAAAATCGGCATCAACCCATGCGCCAGGCATCTCTTTGGCTGTAAGCTTGCCTTGCTGCCAGTATGGGCCACTATTGGAGATGGCTCCATTATTGGTGTAAGGCGTTGGGCGACTTTGATTGTTGATAGAAGTTTGAAGTGTGTAGAACAAACCATCATCACCAATCAGGCGGGCACCTGCAGGAACATAATAATCCATTTTAAGTTTCTGACGGCCACGGTCGTTATAGTTGGTAAATTCGGCTATAAACGGACTATAAACATATGTTCCCTGCTGGGTATAAACAGTAAATGAGAAATCGAAACCTTTGTAGTTCAGGTTACTTGTAAAGCTACCTGTCCACGATGGATCGGCATGGCCTTGTACCCTGCGGTCGTCAGGATCGATTCCATTATTATCAAAATCCTTGATACGGCCTTCACCCTCTTTCTGCTTGTAAACAAGGGCTTGCTGAGCCTCATCGGCAGTCCATACACCATCGAACACATAACCATAGATAGCTGTAATAGGCTGACCTACAATCCATTTATCATCAGGAGTGATATATGAGTATCCCTTAGTTGAATTACCAAAAAGTTCCTCTATTTTATTCTGATTGGCAGCGAAAGTGAAGCTTGTATTCCACTGAAGATTGCTTGTTTTAACATTCACTGTGTTAAGAGCAACCTCAACACCACGGTTACGCACCTTACCAAGGTTATCAATCATGTTTCCTGCACCACTTTCATATGGAAGGATACGTGTTTGAAGCAGACCATC
>CAZWOA010000038.1:0-6742 GCA_964635545.1 uncultured Marinilabiliaceae bacterium | reverse complement strand
GAGATAACGCTTTGCGACTGCATAAAGCCCTCTTCCGACACACGCCAAGCTGCTGCCACAGAAGGGAAAGAAGCCCAACGGTTTCCATCGGCAAGTTTCGACGATCCATCAGCACGATAAGAGGCAGTAAGCAGGTAACGCCCCATAAAAGAGTAGTTGGCCCTTACGGCATACGATAGAAGATTTGCACGGTTATAAAGCGATGAAGGATTATTGATTTTTGATGCACTTCCAAGGTTAAAATAGTCGTAACGATAGCTATAACCCTCAGTATCAATCTTTGCCAATTCACTATTGTAGCTATATGCACTCATAAGACCAAGAACATCGAACTGATGATTCTCATTAATTATCTTGCTATAGTTGATTTGGTTATCCCATGTGTAAGAGATACGGTGGTAAGAGTCGTATTTGGCTTTTGCATTGTTGCCATAGTTACCGTCGGATTTACTTCCAACATAAGAACCTTCGCGGGTATAGTCGAAACTGGGCGAGAAGGTAGTTTTCAGCACAAGGTCTTTAACAGGCTTAACCTGCAGGTAGAAATTGGCCATTCCTGTATAACGGCGTATGTTATAGCTATTATCCGAAAGGTCGAGAATAGGGTTAACACTACTTGTAAAACCACCGCCACCAATTGAGTTGGGGAAGTTTGTTGTTCCTGTTTCGGTTGATTTACCCGGAATCTCAAGAAGATTACCATCCTTGTCGTAAGGCACAGTTATGGGTGCCATACGGAAACCGTTAACAATAGCACTGTTACTACCAAGTTCCTGTTCCGAATAGGCCATATTGGTATTGAAACCGGCACTCCATTTCTCATCAATATTGAAATCTAAAGCACCTTTCATATTATAACGGGTATATTCGTCGTTAACGAAAACGCCCTTTTCATCCTGATAACCAATACCCATTACAAACGACACATCATTGCGCGATCCTGAGATATCTACATAATGGTTTTGCTGAGTACCATTCTGGGTAACATAGTCAGCCCAATCGGTAGTAGCATTTTCCTTATAGCGGTTAAGCAACCACAAGCTGCCAATCCAGTTACCACTATCATCCATTGGCTGAAGATAGTAGGGAGAAGATGCATTGTTATTGAGTTTTTGCTGCCCCATAAACACATCTTTTAAACCTGCATAGTTAAAGTTGGGCAATCCATCTTTGTCAGTATCAGTCATATCCTGATAGCATAACGCACGGTAATTCATCCACTCGCGGGTATCCATAAACTCAGGCATGCGGGCAGTAGTAGAAACGCCATAATATCCGTTGTAGTTAATGGTAGTCTTTTTGCCTTTAGTTGTAACACCCGATTTTGTTTGAACGATAACAACACCATTAGATCCTCTCGAACCATAAATAGCTGTAGATGAGGCATCTTTAAGAATATCAATCTTCTCTATATCCTGTGGATTCAGAAAATCGATATTGTCGGTAATTACACCATCAACAACATATAAAGGTGTAGAAACGCCTGATATTGAGTTCTTTCCGCGAATCTGAATATCGAACGAACCACCAGCACGCGATGAAGTAGATTTGATTTGAACCCCGGGCGACATACCCTGTATAGATCCAAGTACTGAAGTTTTACCGGTCTCGGTTATTGCAGCCGCATTAACACTATTGACAGCACCGGTAAGGTCGCTCTTCTTACGAACACCATAACCAACGGCAACAACTTCATTAAGATTAATAGCATCTTCCTGAAGCACAACATTTACTGATGATTTATTACCAACAGATACTTCTTGGGTAGTGTACCCAATAAAGGAAAACACCAGAATTGCATCCGACGATTTTTCAATTTCAAGACGGTACACACCATCAATATCAGTAATAGTACCGATGGTAGTTCCCTTCACAAGCACATTGACACCCGGTATGGGCAGACCATCATCGGTCACAACCTTTCCACTGATAACTGATTTACTCTGACCTATTGCAAACTGCCCTATCAGCAGTGTACAAAAGCAGAGCATAGCTTTTAACAGATTTTTTCGATTCATAATTAAAATGATTTATTAAGATTAAGTTTAATTGGTACACTATTGTAATTGTTAATTGAGGTTAAAATTCCTCAATTTCTATGACGCAAGGTAATAAATGAAAAATCAATTAATAGGAGTTAAAAAATCAGATTTTAGGTGATGAATTATCTGAAAAAAAGAGGGTTGAAATATCAACTAATTCATTATCAGCACAATATGGTTATTCACTAAAAATCATATTTTTACATTTGTAAACACATTTATATCAAAGGAGTTCACTATTTTTGGAATTCTGAATTATCGAATATATTTTTACTGATGGAACGATGGGGATAAATAAACTTAACGGGAATATTAAATGAGCTACAATAGCAAGATATACATACTATTACTATTAATACTACTCCCAATATTTACTTCGGGACAAGAGATTCTTAAATTTGAACATATCGGTTCTAATGAAGGATTATCTCAAAACACTGTACTTAGCATACTATGCGATAACAAAGGTTTTCTGTGGCTTGGCACCATGAATGGTCTTAATAGATATGACGGTAAAGACTTTAAAATATTCAAGAGTAACAACAACTCACGAGAGATACTTACAAATAACAGAATATCAAAACTATGGCTCGACGAAAAAGGCTATATTTGGGTACAAACTTACGATGGGTTTTATCATCTGTTCAATCAACAAAAAGAGACATTTACAACCTACCCCAGCTATTCGTCAAATATCGAGGAACGCAACAGCAATGCTACCATATTCTGCCAATACGACTCCAATACAATTATTATAGGAACATCTGCATCAGGAGTGTATATTTTAATGTATGACGAAAAGAGTGAGGAGTATAAATCAGAACAAATTCTGATGGCAGAAAATGGGGGAATTACCAATAACCATATCACAAAATCACATAAAGATTACGAAGGTAACATATGGATTCAGTGTCAGAAAGGGTTAAACCTAATATTAAAAAAAGACATTGAATCTCTGAATTTCAACAATATAACCCAATTTAAACAAGATATCAGTTTTACATCGGCAGTGGCCGAAAATGAAGATTACATACTATTTGGAACAACTGAAAACGGAATATCAGCATATAATAAAAAGAGTGGAAACTTTAAAACACTCAATAAAAACAACACGCCACAACTTAACAACAATTACATTACACATATTGAAAAAATATCTAACAATAAATTAATTATAGGAATAAAGGATAGCTCTCCACTAGTTGCAGATAGAACTTTGACCAATTTTAACACCATAAAATTTCATGGGAAAGAACTGGTTGACATATACTTAGACAAACACAACCAGGTGTGGCTCACCGGTACCAACCTAGGCCTCACACGGTTTGACGCTGAAACATTGGAGACAAGATTCTATCAATTAACTCCATCACACTTGCAATCAGTAACCGATCAGGAGAGACACTATTTTTACGAAGATAGTAATGATAACCTATGGATAGGGCTTCATGGTAGTGGCCTTGCATCTTATAACAGGAAGGACGACAGCTTTAAATTTTACCGCAGTAAGGTAAACGATATCAACAGTATATCATCCAACATAGTGCATTGCATTACCGAAGACTTATCTGGGCAACTTTGGCTGGGAACCGGTCAATACATAGGCGGACTTGAGAGAGTGATAGCCGCCAATCAGGCATTTAAACACACTCTACCCATTGAAAATCCTGATGATATAGCCGAAAATGTAGTTAGATTTATTTATCAGGATCAGAAAGAAAACATATGGGTTTCTACCAAAGGAGGAAATATACACCTATACAACAGAGATCAAAAAAAGATAGGAGTATTAAATAATCTGATATTGACAAATGGTGAAAAAATAAAATCCAATACCTATTCAATACTTATCGATAGAGATCATTATATCTGGATTGCTACCAAAGGAAATGGCTTATTCATATCGCACAAACCTCTTAATCAATATAATAACATACTTAAAGATATAAAATTCCACAACTATATAAACATCCCCAATGACTCAAAATCACTGGCTAACAATAACCTTTACAGCCTTGCAGAGGATGGATTAGGTCAAATATGGATTGCAACATTTGGTGGCGGAGTATCAAGGGCAACTAAACAGCATAACAACGAAATACATTTTACCAACATAACCAATAGAAACAGCAACTTAAGCAGCAACCAGGCACGATATGTAAAAATAGACTCGAAAGGAAATCTTTGGATTGCCACAACATTTGGAATCAATCTGTTGGCCAACGAACAGTTAAGCGACAACCACTTCAGGTTCAAACACTTCCTACACTCGGCAAGCAATAAAAATAGTCTGTCGTACAATGACGTTTTTCAAATTTATGAGGATACATCAGGAAATTTATGGTTTGGAACAAGTGGTGGTGGAGTTGACTGCCTGTCAAACCTTACTGATTCAACAGCAATATTTACCTCCAACACTACCCTCAACGGACTTAGTAACGATGTGGTTTACAGCATCATAGAAGACAAAAATAACAACATATGGTTTGGAACAGAAAATGGAATAAGCTATAAAACACCACTAAACACAACTATTGAAATTTATAATCAAAATAACGGAATTGCTATTGAAAACTTTTCAGAAGCAGCGATATGCCGACTATACGATGGTAGGATAATTATCGGTGGCAACAACGGATACATTACAATTAATACCACTAACATAAAAAGCGAGGAGTTCAACGCCCAATTAGAATTAATAAACCTACAACTGTTTAATAAAGACGTGATGGTTAACACTCCCCAATCACCTCTAACAAAAACCATTAGCTTCACCGATAAAATTGAGTTGAAACACAACCAGTCGAGTATATCCATCGATTATATAAATCTCGATCTTCAAAACCCCAACAAATTACAATATGCCTACATAATGCAAGGACTGGAAAGTAACTGGAACTACGTAGGCAATAATCGAAGAGCTGTATATACCAACCTAAAACCGGGCAATTACACCTTCAAACTAAAAAGCACCAATAGAAACGGTAATTGGATTGATAATGAGCGCACACTGCAAATAACAATAACACCACCGTGGTACATGACAATACCGGCATATATAATTTATTCTATTCTGATAATTTTTGTGATTATAGTTGTTACTCGCACACTAAATAAAATACAGCGATATAGAAACGATTTAGAAGTAGAGAAAAAACTTAACGAAGTTAAACTACAGTTTTTCACCAATATATCGCATGAAATTAGAACACCATTAACCCTGATTATAGCCCCTCTGGAAGATATACTGAAACTGGATTTACCACAAAAGGTAATTACCAATCTGCGAATAATCAGGCAGAATGCCAACCGTATGTTGCAACTAACCAACCAGATACTTGACTTTAGGAAGATACAAAACCATAAAATGACATTAAAAGTATCGGAAATCAACATTGCGGGCTTCACCCAATCGGTATATGAGAGTTTTATACCACTTGCTGAGCACAAGCACATCAATTATACATTCATACATAACAATACGGTTGATAATGTGTGGGTTGACCCTTCAAAACTTGATATAATAATATACAATTTAATATCGAATGCTCTGAAATTCACACCAGAAAACAAACAGATAAAGGTAGTTTTAACCGGTGATGATAAATACACATTGCTAACAGTTGAAGATCAAGGGCCAGGAATACCACCACAAGCCATACCCGACCTGTTTACGAGATACACAATACTAAGTAGCGGTCAATTTGCCGGCACCGGCATCGGTTTGTCGCTATCATACGAACTTGCTAAACTGCATAATGCTGAGCTATTGATCGAATCAACTGTGGGAGTTGGCACAGCATTCACCTTAAAATTAAAAAACGGCAACTCTCATCTCAAAGGCAATAGCAATATAACTATAGCCGACAAATACGAACCACAAAACATTGGAACACAGCACATTGATAACGAACTAGAGATAGAAGAAGAGACTCAAACACCATCGAAAAAAATATTGGTGGTAGAAGACAATCACGAGATACAACAATATATCTGCCAGTCGTTACAGCATAAATTCAACTGCATAAAGGCATCCGACGGTGAAGAGGGGCTCAGATTGACGGCAGAGATGCACCCCGACCTTATCATCACAGATATAATGATGCCAAATATGGATGGCATAACTATGATGAAGAGCATTAAAAACAACTTCAGCATCAGTCACATACCTATTATTGCATTAACTGCCAAATCATCTATACATAGTGAAATTGAAGGTATTGAATCGGGTGCCGATGCGTATATACACAAGCCTTTTAATACTACGCATCTGCTTGCAACCATCGATAATCTGATAAGGCAACGCGAGAATTTGGCCCAGTACTTCAAGCAAAAACAAGAAACTAAAGAAGAAGGAATAATACAGCCATCAATCAACATAACATCTAAGGATGAGCAGTTTATAAATGAGCTTATAAAATATGTAGAAGATAACTACAAAACAGAATTCAACATCGACTCGGTGGCTGAGAATTTTGCAATGAGCCGCACAGTGCTTTACAATAAAATCAAAGCTCTTACATCTATGAGTCCGCTGGAATTTGTGAGGCAGATAAAGCTTCAAATAGCAAAACAGCTACTCTTGAAAGGCTACAACGTATCGGAAGTAGCATTTGAGGTAGGCTACTCGGATGTGAAATACTTCAGCCGTCAGTTTAAAGCCCAGCACGGCATTTCGCCAAGCCAGGTGAAGAAATAGC